>CAYTFT010000442.1:0-2190 GCA_964437155.1 uncultured Chitinophagales bacterium
TTTACCCAGACCGATCTCCTGACGGAGTGAATTAGCGCCAAAGCTGGATCCGCTTGTCACCCATTCATAAATATCACGGTCTTTTCCGTTTTCTGTGGTTGTGATTTTTACGCGTGCGCCTCTCGCGATTTTATTGGAAGTGGTTCCTACGAGGTCAATGCTGATCCAGTTGTTTCCAAAGGTTGCCGGATTATCGAACAAACAATCATAGAAACCTGATGCTTCATATGCGCCTCCCATCTGGGCAAATAATTCAGGATATCCGTCATTATTTAAATCTGCAAAAGAAATCTCATGTCCTTTTTGTAATACTCCAACTCCCGCAGCGGTACTCACATCCTGCCATCCTTTTCCTTCTGCATTTCTGAATAACCTGTTCGGGGTTAAACTGCGCATATCGGGTTTTCCGGTGCCCACATAAAAATCAATCCAGCCGTCCATGTCAAAATCTCCGTAATTACTTCCCATTACCAGAAAGGTGCGCTTGCCCAATCCGAGTTCATCGCTTTTATCTGTAAATGTTCCGTTCTTATTATTGATATATAATGCTGCTTTATCTCCTTTTTTAGGTTTGCCCATATATTCGGCAGGTATATCATCATCCGACATATTTGCACTATAGCTGAAGTTCATGATATCCAGCCAGCCATCATTATTATAATCGAAGAACCAGCACGGGAAACTTTGCACAGGACCTGAAATTCCTGCTTCAGCAGAAACATCTGTGAATTTCAGTTTCATACTTCCCTTTTTTGAATCATTGCGGAAGAGATGATTTTCGGCGCTGTTCACCGACAGATACAGATCGGGGTCGCCGTCATTATCATAATCACCTGTAGAAACACCTTTCACAAAACCCTTGAAATTAGTACCGGTTTCTTTTGCAACGTCTTTGAATTTTCCTGTTCCGTCATTGAGAAATAATTCGCAGTCATTCTTTTTATCTCCTTTACGTGAGGCTTCATTCCCGACATAAAGATCGAGCCATCCGTCATTATTAAAATCTGCCCAGGTAGAAGCCTGTGAAGGATGGCAGCTCCATAATCCGATCTCATATGTAACATCGGTAAATGTGCTGTCGCCATTATTGCGCAACATGGAGCTGGGTAAAATACCGTATTCACTGTACCAGGCGCCGCGTGAAATCCAGACATCCAGATTTCCGTCATTATTATAATCGGTTTGCTGGATCATTAATCCGCCGGGTAATTCACTGATGCCCGCTTTTTCGGAAACATCATCGAATGTTCCGTCACCTTTATTGAGGAGGAGGAAACATCTTTCCTTTAATCCCCATCCGCAGGTAAATATGTCAATTAAATTATCGCGGTTGAAATCATCGAGGATAACACCACCACACATATTCGGATTATCGACACCAAGATCAATGGCGACATTTTTGAATCTTGGAACATCATATTCTGACTGTAAAGCAGAAGGCGGCACCAGCCATTGCGCAGGTACTTTTTCCGGATATTGACCCAATTGCATGTAAGCAATATTCATCAGCCACATCGCAGATAAATTTTCAGGCTGATACTGTAAACATTTTGTATAGGATTCTACGGCCATTGAAGGGCCGTCTGTTTTTTGTGATTGTGCCGCTTTTGACAAAGGCCATATACAGGATTCGGCATTATGCAGTCCGATACAGTTTTCCACTTCACCGAATCGTAAAAAAACAAGTCCTTTTGTATAATACCATTGACCGTATTGGTCATCGGTAAGATGCGCGAACTGGGGTTTGGTCTCAAATTCTTTTGCTCTTGCAACAGCATCGTTCACTCTTCCGCAGTTGAGTAACTGATTACAAACATCAAAATACCATTGGAACATCCCGCCCGCGTCTTCCGGGATCGGTTTTGCGAGGAGGCTCTCTGCGATGGCTGTATTCATAAAGCGCAGACCCGGTTTATTCACCACGTCGTACACCCGGTGCAGATAAGCGGTCATAGCTGCATTTCCCTGCTGTGCAGGATCCCAGGGCAGCGGATCTATATTCGCTGATTGCTGTGCAGCAACACGTTTATGATCATTTTCTTTCAGCCCCAGTTTTATCATTGCCTTATTTTTAATTCCCTTCGGCATGACAAAAAATGCGACTGCAAAAACTGCGATCAGGACTCCCCCGATCACAAGTGTTCTTTTTAAACCATTGGACATAATTGTGATTTTACTTCTGTAATAATT
>CAYTFT010000443.1:0-2181 GCA_964437155.1 uncultured Chitinophagales bacterium
AGCAATCAGGAAATACGTTTGGCCAGAAACTAAAAAACGCATTCGAATCAGCTTTTTCCCGCGGGTTTGAAAATGTGATCGCCATTGGAAACGATTGCCCTGAACTCACAGCCTCCGACCTGACCGATGCCGCCCTGCAATTACAAACATATCACGCAGTGGCCGGGCCCGATGCACACGGAGGCGTTTATCTGATCGGCATGCATACCAACTATTTCCATGCGATAGATTTTGAAATGCTGCCGTGGAAATCTTCTGATCTCGCAATAGCTTTAGTCCGCAGTTTAAAAAATGCCGGCGCTTCTGTTTATATCCAGACTGTTAAATCGGATATTGATACCTATGCGGACATGTTGCTGGTTCTGCAAAAAAACCGAACAACATTTTCCTTAAAATACAGATTGCTTTCTATCCTCGCTTCTTTTGCAGAATGGCGGCGTGCGATACAAAATATTCCTGTTACCAGAGCACAACATAAATTTTCTTCGCTCAGGGCGCCACCGGTTTGGTGAGCCTGTTTTCTTTCTGCCGGCATTTCTGATACAGTTTATTCCATTCCAATGGAATAGTGTATCCGCTCAATCTTAAAAATTATTACATAAAAAATAAATCAATATTCTAATGGAACGTTCAACGTATTATGATCCGAAAGACCTGAAAAAATTTGGAAACATCTCTGACTGGGACCCGGAACTGGGTAAAGCTTTTTTTGATTATTACGGAAAAGTATTCGCAGAAGGTGCACTCACCGAGCGGGAAAAAAGTCTTATCGCACTTGCCGTTGCGCATGCGATCCAGTGTCCGTACTGCATTGATGCCTATACGCAGGACACAATGGCAAAAGGCTGTGATGAAGAACAGATGATGGAAGCAATTCATGTGGCTGCTGCTATTCGCGGTGGTGCCAGCCTTGTGCATGGAACACAAATGATGAATAAATTCAAGGATCTGGCAATGTAAATGTCGAAAAGGATGCGACATTTTTTGTATCTCCGGCAACAACAGGCTTTGCCGGTAAAATAAATTAAACAGTAAAAACAAAAAGTTGTTTATATCAGATCCGGCGATACGTGCATATAAAAATCATCGCCAGACAGGTAACTACAACAATCAATCGAAAATTAACTGATGCATACAACGAAATCACTGCATGCGCAACATCATAAACTTGCGGATAATGATTATCAGCTGAAAGTACTGGAAACACATGAAGTGGCTGTGGCAGATTTTGAAAAATTCGGTGACCAGCTTCAGCGGATCGGATTATTTCCGCTCAAGCCGGTAAAAACGGAAATTTTTCAGGTGAATGTGGGATATATGTGTAACCAGACATGCGCGCATTGTCATGTGGATGCCGGTCCCGACCGCAAAGAAATAATGACCCGGGCAACGATGCAGCAATGCCTGGATATTCTTGCCAAATCGGACATACCAACGGTGGATATTACAGGAGGAGCACCCGAAATGAATCCGGATTTCCGCTGGTTTGTGGAAGAGCTTTCCAAACTCGGTAAAAAAATAATGGTGCGTTGTAACCTCACCATTATTATGGCGAACAAAAAATACCACGATCTGCCGCAATTCTTTGCCGATCATAAGGTGGAAGTTGTTTCTTCACTTCCATTCTACAATAAATCACGCACCGATGCGCAGCGGGGCGATGGTGTTTTTGAAGATAGTATAAGCGCATTGAAAATGCTGAATGAAAAAGGATATGGAATACCCGGTTCCGGATTATTGCTGGATCTTGTGTATAATCCGAGTGGCGCATTTTTGCCCGGATCACAAACCACTCTGGAAAATCAGTTTAAAAAGGAATTGAAGCGACTGTATTCCATTGAATTCAACCGGTTGTTTTGTATCACGAATATGCCCATCAGCAGATTTCTGGATTATCTGATCGAAAGCGGTAATTATGAAAGCTATATGCAAACGCTAATTGATGCATTTAATCCGGTGGCAGCACACAATGTGATGTGCAGAAATACGATCTCTGTCGGCTGGGATGGATATATTTATGATTGTGATTTCAATCAGATGCTCGGATTAAAAGTAAATCACGGTACACCGAACCATATCAGCAACTGGGATGCAGATAAACTGCATAACCGGGAGATCGTTCTCAATCAGCATTGTTACGGATGTACAGCAGGCAGCGGAAGCAGTTGCGGAGGTAGTGTA
>CAYTFT010000444.1:0-2147 GCA_964437155.1 uncultured Chitinophagales bacterium
ATAACAGATTTTCCATAATCACCCCAGGTTCCACCATAAGATCGCTCCCATTCCAGATTACCGGCCGCATCTAGTTTAATTAACCAATAGTCATATGTTCCAATTGGAGAAGTAATATCAAAATCTGATGAAGCAGAGGCTCCGAACATTAAATATCCGCCATCAGTAGTAATTAATCCCGAAGTTGGAAATTCAAACCAGGAACCACCATAAGTTCGCTCCCATTCAATCTGCTGATTAGAATCCAGTTTAAAAATCCAGTAATCCGAATACCCTTTATTCTCTGCAACATCTCCGTCGGATGAATTTGAACCGCCAAAAACAATAAGACCGTGGTCAGCGGTTTCTTCAATTTTATAAGCGCTCTCGCCAAGACTACCTCCATATGTATGCTGCCAGATTATTTCCGGTGCCTGGCAAAATATGGATGCGGGTATTAGGAGAAAAAGAAATAATATGTGGCACCTGTTGATCATTTATTTAAAAAATTATAATAAAATTTTTAATTAAAGTTACTAAAATATTTGGAATTGTAAAAAATATACGCTAAATATGCATAGCGATACCTGATTTACAAACATACCTATTTGTTGCTCCCTGAGTTCTTAGGGTTTTAATGTATTATTTCACATTTAATTCATTTTTATGAAGTGTCCAATTTCTGCCGTTTTATGCGGTGATGGTATTAGGCCTTTGAATCGCATTTGCTTAGTATTTCCCTTTTTATTGATCTTTCATTTTATCACTCAGGCTGGCGTAATAAAAGCAGTTTATTCTGCTGAAGTTGAATATTCGTTTTCAGTCACGATTCGTGATGATACTGTTCCTGTATACAATGAAGGGGATACCATTGAGACCTATCTTGACGGGGAGAATATTGTATATATATTGTATGAAGATACTTCTGCCGCACAGGACAGTGTGGAAATGGAACTTTGGGCATTTACCGATAACCAGCCCCATATTCTTGTTGAACTCTCTGACCATGCCGGTGATATACAGCAGGAATTATTCGGATTCAATGTCGGCAATATTTTTTTACCCGGCCATGCCAATGCTGCAGAATTAGCTGCAGCCTATGACCCTGCGCCCGACCCTTATGACCTGCTGAGTGCACTTAAACCAAATGTGCTCAGGTTCCCCGCCGGCCAGTCTGGTACTTTCATGCAGCCTCTCGGTTCACCTCGTACATCCGATGGGCTGGATCCGCTATATGGACAAAATAACGGCGGCTATGGTTATGATATAGAAAGCATGATCAGCTATTATGATATGACTGATGGGAATCTTAATGCCATTGCAGGTCCAATTACTGATATGCCAACTTTATTGTCAACAATTGAAGACGATGTGTACATCGATGCAGAATATGACTGTGATTTTTGTGCATCCTGGATGAATGGCGATCACCTTAAAGACTTTAACGACAAATACCTCCTTTGGCATGACCAGCCAACATACGAACCGGATATTGCAGGCCCTGAATACGACGATGAATTATATATCAATGATTTTATCCGGCTTATTGAACAGATCGAAACAGATAACCCGGGCCATACCGTTGATGTGATCTACTGTGCGGATATTTTAAGTCAGACCGCCGGTGATGTTGTGGATGTAATTAATTATTTGCGCGACAACAGTATTTATAATGTACATGTTGCCGGTGTTGAACTGGGTAATGAATGTTATGCTGCATTCTTTGCAAACACGGTTGGATTTACCGTTGAAGAACCGGGAGGCGAAACACTCGAAAATGATTTTGAGCATTACTGGAAATATATTAACGGGGATGATTATACAGGTTTGACCGGCTGGTCAAATGCTGACCTTGAAGATGCACTGGCAGATGATGTAGAATCCGATCATGATTTTATCGGTAAAATAAGAGGCGATGCATTTGCTTATGATATTAAGATCGGATTACCTGCAGTACCACATCGTTCCTGCGATGAATTTATTTTTATTGACGAGGATACCACCGGCGATGGATTAGAACTGTTGCCCGGACCATGCCCCTACCCGCAGTGGAACATTGATATGACAGATTATTATGAAGAGCAGCAATATGCACCTGCAATCAGTGATGATATGTATGCCTTCGATGCAGTGATCATCCATACCTATTTATCACCGCTGGGTTCGAA
>CAYTFT010000445.1:0-2144 GCA_964437155.1 uncultured Chitinophagales bacterium
TGCAAAGGTAGGCTGAAGATTTGAATCTTCAAAAAATTACAATTCTCTGGCTGAATTCTGATGTGAAAGCTGCCGGACAATTTTTTATTTTCCCTTATTCGGTTTACTATCTTTTTTAATAAATAATGCAGCACTGTGCCGTCTTTGTTGTTAAAAGGCAAAACCAAGTGTCATGAGTGCTGCCGTTTAATCTGACTTTCGGTGTATATGGCAGGCGGATCATTCCTTAACAAAAACAACCGAACCACTTTCATTACCGGTTTTCACCTGAAGGAGATACGCCCCTGCAGCTAACCCGCTGATATCTATTTCTGTTTTTCCGCTTTCTATATTATTTTCAAAAACGGTTTGGCCGGTATAATCAATAATGGAAATCTGCAGAATAGTTTGGAGGAACGATTCAATATATAAAACCGCATCTGCGGGGTTGGGATATATCTTTACCGCCTCCGGAATATTTGCACTGTTAATTGCCAGTCCTTCGTCCGTCAGCCCGTCACAGTCATCATCCATTCCATTGAGCAGCTCGGGGGCGCCGGGATATATTAACGGGTTGGTATCATCACAATCCGAATCGTTTTCCACAAATCCTTCGGGAAGGGTACACGATAAAGAATCCGCATCGCTGTTCCCGAACATATCACCATCAAGATCCTGAAATGAAAGTATATAAATAAAATTATCGTCAACGATCATATTACAGTCGTCGTCGAGATAATTACATATTTCTTCCGCTCCCGGATAGATCAGATCATTGGCATCATCGCAATCGGTGGAATCAGCAACATATCCCGCAAGGGTATCCATGCAGGAACTGATAAATACATCTGCATCGCCGAAAGTATCGCCGTCTGCATCCATATAAAATAAACTTACAGGCAACCCTTCATCAATTAATGCATTGCAATTATCGTCGGTCGCATTGCATAATTCGGTTGCGGCAGGGTTGACCAGTGCATCCGCATCATTGCAGTCGGTATTATCCGTAACAAAGCCGGTCGGCACGGAGCAGGAAACAGAATCAATTGATATATCACCGAAGGAATCGCTGTCGGTATCAGCATACCATGTAATAAATAATGCATCCTCATCTATGCTGCCGTTGCAGTTATCATCTATTGAATTGCATATATCTGCAGTGCCGGGATAAATTAAATTATTTGCATCGTTGCAATCGGTACTGTCGGCAACAAAACCAGCAGGCGAATTACAGGCAATGGAATCGGAAAACGCATCACCAAAACCATCGCCATCTGTATCTGCAAAATATTTTGTGGTGCAATAACCGAGTTTGACGAGCCAGATATCACTGAAACCATGATTATCTGTTACATCTCCATCATTATTTCCATCTGTGTAACCAGCCACCACAATTTTTCCACCTTCTGTTGAAATTATATCATATGGATAATCTGTTTCTGAACTGCCTAAACTTTTTTGCCAGATTATATCACCAGTTAAATTTATTTTCACCACCCAATAATCCCAAGCACCGTGATTGCCTAAAACATCAAAATCATCAGATCCGGAAATTCCCGCAATAACATATCCTGAGTCCACAACTTCCATGATTGCATTTCCTTCTTCATGATTGGAGCCCCCCAATGTTTTTTCCCATTCAAGATTGCCGACGCTGTCGGTTTTTACGACCCAATAATCGGTGCCTCCATGAAAGCCTGTAACGTCTCCGTTATTGGAACCAGTTTCTCCCACTGCAATACATCCTCCGTCTTCCGTACTTTTTATTGAGTATGCTGCATCATATCCTGTACCGCCAAATGTCCTTTGCCATAAAAGAGTACCAATACTATCTATTTTTATTATCCAAAAATCCCAATTACCATGCAACCCGGTAACATCACCGTTATTGGATTCAGTATATCCGGCGGCTACATAACCACCGTCATTGGTGTTATCAATACTGAACGCTTTATCTGCGGCTGATCCGCCATAACTTTTTTGCCATATGATATTGCCGATAGTATCAATTTTTACAATCCACATATCATCTGCACCGTGGTTGCCGGTAACATCGTGATCAGGTGAGGGAGAATGACCCGCCAATATATATCCGCCATCAGAAGCCATAATAACAGATTTTCCATAATCACCCCAGGTTCCACCATAAGATCGCTCCCATTCCA
>CAYTFT010000446.1:0-2141 GCA_964437155.1 uncultured Chitinophagales bacterium
CGTTCACATCAATTCCGTGCACTACATACATGGTAGTATCATCAGGATAAGCAGTCGGGTTGGAAATATTAGGATCCGACAATGTCGCAGCCGGTGTCCATGTATAGGTAACGCCACCCGTTGCATTCAGGTCGGCAAATCCGCCCAATACCATTACTATATCATCACCGGCATCAATTATCGGATCAGGATATAAAGTAACATTTACATAATCAGTATCCGGACACCCATCCGGGCTATACGCAACAAGCTCGTATACCATATTCGTCAGCGGAGATTGTACTAACGGATCTTCAAGAGCAGGGTCATCGAGGTAAGCCGGGGGCGACCATAAATAGGTATCACCGCCGGACCCATCCAATTGAACGGTATCACCGCGGCAAACCGATTGATCAGGGCCTGCGTCGGCAACTGGTGTGGGAGATATTGTTAAAGTAAAGGTAGACTCTCCGCTTGCGCAGGAAGCACCATCCATTACATTGGAAATATCATATGTTCCGGGTGCAGACGCACTCAAGTCGATTATACCTGTGATACTATCTATAACGAGGCCTGCCGGTGTGGCTACAAAAATGCCAGTATCGGCACCCACAGCAAATACCGGAGCAGGGTCTCCCTCAAACTGGCAATAAACCGAATCGGGATAGGTGAAATCGAGAAATACATAAGAAGACAGATATTCAAAAATATTTTCACGCAGGTTCACACATTGCGGATGCGGATCATGCCATGCAGTTACCGTCATGCCGCCGAAGATCACTTTACCTGCGCCATACGTCAATTCAGAACAAACCGGTTGACCGGTAAATGTATCCTCAATGAGAGGGATCAATGGCACCGGACCCGGGTCCACCCAGGCATGATTGAAATAATTTCCCGTCCAGTCGGTCCCGGTAGGAATATGCGGCCCGTTGAATATCGGGTGCGTCGGGTCTGATGCCGTCACGTTCGTTGAATAGAGATCATAGCTAAGTGTAACACCGCCAAAACCCCAGTTCATATCTCCGCCTTCGTTGGGAGCAGAGCAGAGGAATAATCCGCCGCCACCATCAACCCATGTTTCAATAAGGCCAATATTTGCCGTTAAAAAGGCATTCAGATCTATCGCGTGGTCATCTCCTCCTTCCAGAAAAACAAAGCAGGTATTATCAGAAAAAACAGAAACAGGATCAACCGTAGAAAAATATCCTGAATTCCAGCCGCCCACACCGAAAACATCATCCATTTCGGTAATATTCGTATTCAGAATCGGCGCCCAGGTCCATGGCTCGGGCGGTGTCCGGCGGATGTACCACTTCTCCGTAGCCTGTGAAAATGCTTCATTAAAGGAAGTGAACAGGCAAATGAAAAAAAGGATCGGGAGGAGATTTTTCTTCATAAGAGTGAATTGTAATTTGACTGAATATAACTATGCACAATAAAGTTAAGCATAGTTTTCAATTAAGCCCCTTTTTTTAATTTTTTTTTAGTATTTTGAAATACTTATGACAAAAAAGGCTGTTTATAAAAACAGCCTTTGTAAAAAAATGATTATGTTAATTACAGGTAAGCAGCAATAATAAGGCTTACAATACTCATAAGTTTAATAAGGATATTCATGGAAGGTCCGGAAGTATCTTTGAAAGGATCGCCAACGGTATCACCGGTTACAGAAGCTTTATGTGCGTCTGATCCTTTATAAAATGTAGTACCGCCGATATCAACACCTTTTTCGAATGATTTTTTTGCATTATCCCAGGCCCCGCCGGCATTGCTTTGGAAGATCGCCAGCAACACTCCGCTCACCGTTACGCCTGCAAGCACACCACCAAGTATTTCTGCAGAAGAAGCATTCTCAAAAACCCCTTTCAGGCCGAAACCGATCAATACAGGTGTAAGAATTGCGAGGGCTCCCGGCAGAATCATCTGACGAATGGCTGCTTTGGTTGAAATAGCCACGCATTTATCATATTCCGGTTTGCCGGTGCCTTCCATAATTCCGGGAATTTCCCTGAACTGCCGGCGCACTTCCTCCACCATGCTTTTTGCAGCATTTCCTACCGCCTTAATGGCCATACTGGAAAACAGGAAAGGGATCATTCCACCCACAAATAAACCTGCCAGAACCGGCGCTTTGGATATATCAATGCTCGACATCCCCG
>CAYTFT010000447.1:0-2138 GCA_964437155.1 uncultured Chitinophagales bacterium
AATAGATGAAACGGTCACACCACCAACATAAACGGGTTTCACTTTTGCAACCGGAGTGATGGCACCGGTTCTTCCCACCTGAAATTCTACGTCCAGTAATTCTGTTTCAACTTCCCGCGGTTTAAATTTAAAAGCAATGGCCCAACGGGGATGATGCGCAGTAGCACCGACCGTTTGCTGCAGGCGGATATCATTCACTTTAATTACCATGCCGTCGATCTCATAGGCATAATCATCGCGTTTATTTTCCCACTCCGTAATAAATGCATGTACTTCCTGTATGTTTTTACAGATCTTTTTTTCTTCCCCGGGAATTTTAAATCCGAGGGCCCCGAGCAATTCAATATTATCGAAATGTTTTAAAAGTGTATTTCCCAGAACACGGTTTCCGTTTTTATCTTCTGCAAACGCGATCGTATACATAAATGCTTCAAGACCGCGTTTCACCACTTCTGCTGAATCTTTTACGCGCAACGCTCCGGCAGCCGAGTTGCGGGGATTTTGCAGAATCTGCAGTCCTTCCTCTTCGCGCTTTTCGTTGATCTTCGCAAATGTTTTTTTGTTGATCACTACTTCGCCCCGCATTTCAATTGTATAAATACCATGCTTAGAAAAATCTGCGGAAAGCGGAAGTGATTTCATACGCTTTGCATTCGTGGTAATTTCTTCACCACTTATACCGTCGCCTCGTGTAGCGGCCCGCACAAGCAGATCATTTTCATAAATAACGGCAATGGAACTCCCGTCGAATTTCGGTTCCACACAATATTCAATATGCGCGGCGCCCGTAAGTTCTTTCAGTCGCTTATCGAAATCATTCAGATCGTTTTCATCATAACTGTTTTCGAGGCTCAGCATCGGCACCGAATGCTGCACGGTGGGAAAATCTTCACTCAGTGTTTTAGCCACACGCTGTGTGGGTGAGTCTTCAGTAAGCAGTTCCGGATATTCGCTTTCAAGATGTTGCAATAATTTAAAAAGATGATCATAATCCAGGTCACGGATGGATGGCGATGCATCCACGTAATATTTCCAGTCGTGATAATGTAAAACCTGTTTGAGTTCATCAATAGTGTCACGCGCCTCATCACGGGAATATGTAGTGCGCTTTAATTCACTGATCAGGCGTTCAGTGGTCGTATCCAGCTTTTGTCTGAGTTCTTTTGAATATTTCACAAAAACCTGTTTATCCGATTGAGATACGTTCAATTATTATTACCCGGTGATCTTATCAATCGCTTCGGCCATTTTCCGATCTTTTTCGGTAACAATATCTCCCGCATCATGTGTATTTAAAAAAATCTCCACCTGGTTGTATACATTCGTCCAGTACGGATGATGATCAAACTTTTCAGCCAGCATCGCAACACGCGTCATAAATGCAAATGCCTCTGAAAAATTCTTAAATCTGAAAGATTTATGCAATCTGTTATTTTCTTCTTTCCACATATTAAGCGTTATTTTAAATCAGAACACTAATTCATCCAAATTCATTTTTCATTTTAAAATGAAGTGTAATAACAGGTTTCTGCTTCTTTGCTCATTGCTCTATCCTCCCTCCTCTCATAAAGCAGAAGCCTGCTGCTGCGGTTTATCGTTCACTGTATCACACTAATCTTCAACGTGTTCGTCCGCGCCATTTCTTTTACGGGCATCGTACCGAGATTGATCACCACATCTCCCTGGTGTAAAAGTCCGGCACCTGCGAGATGTTCCTGCACTTCCCTGAAGGTATTATTTGTCCCTTTCATCCCGGTATAATAAAAAGCTTCTACTCCCCAGAGTAAATTTAAAATATTTACGACTTCTTCGTTATTGGTGAAAATATAAATTTTCGATTTTGGCCGGCAACTGGAAACCATAAATGCGGTGTATCCCGATTTTGTCATCCCCATTATCGCCTTTGCATTTACTTCTTCTGCTATATTGCATGCATTGAAACAAATAGCATCACTGAGATATGTTTTTGATTTTTTATCGGGTGCATGGCGGCGGTGAAAAACAATTTCCTCTTTCTCCGCTTTTTCCACAATACGCACCATCGTTTTGATCACCATCTCCGGATATTTTCCGGTGGCTGTCTCTGCGCTCAACATCACAGCATCCGCACCATCGAGAACCGCGTTGGCAACATCCGT
>CAYTFT010000448.1:0-2094 GCA_964437155.1 uncultured Chitinophagales bacterium
ATTACGGCTTCAGTCGCGAGATGTATGTATAGATCAGTTTTTTCCGGGTGACCTGTGTTGCTGAATCGAAAATAACTCGTATCTGTTAAGCAAAAAAAACCGGCAATAATTTGCATTATTACCGGTTGTAAATTGCATCTGATCTGTCAGAAAATATGGAAAGTAAGTCCGGCTTTTGCGTAGGACATATCATATCCTGCCTCTGCAAATAATCCAAACTGTTTTGTGAGCATATATCTGAATCCGGCGCTGAAGCCGTAATAGAATTCTGAAGTGGATTCATCTGAACCCGGCCTGTCGGGATCATCGCTGGTAATGCTTATGCTTTGTCCATACATACCCAGACTGAGTGCGCCGTATAAATCGATCTTTTCATTTGCGATACCCACATGATAAGATGGCCTTAACCCGTATACAATATCTTTTATTTTGCCGTCCCACGTGTAGGAAGTTGCAGTTCCTGAAGGTGTATATCCAAAATTATAGGAGGTGTTCTTCATTGCAAAGAAGGCGCCGATACCGATCGTCCCTGCCTTATCAAACGTTACAATTCCATGGTCATACGACAAATAAATAGCCGGTGTGGCAGTAACATCTGCGCCATCGGGAATATCGTACGTGAAATATCCGGTATAGCCGAGACCCAGATTCAGAAATCCGGTTTTATTTGTGAAGGCCTGTGCTTTCAAACCGGAAGTGCCGGCTGTAAAAGCGATCATCAGTAAAGCAAATAAGTAATTGTTTTTCATAAACGCTCTGAATTAATGCCGACAAAGGTGTGAAAACTCGCTAATACTTGGAAATTTTTTTTATGCACAATACCCCATAGCGCCGAATCGGATAGGACAGAGGATAAAATCAGCTTTCAAAAGGAGTTTCAGAAATAAGGAGCCGCACTTCGAGGGTGAATTATTCGTGCTGATCTTTGATCTTTCTGTAGGGACGGAGTGAATAATATCCCCAGCCGATTCCGGTTATTTGTTGTAATCCGAAACCAATGCCGTTGATCCACATATCCCGTTCAAACTGGTAGGCATTATTTGCATACATAATATTGATCGCGACAAAAGGAATTGTGGAAAGCACACCCAGAATGCGGAGCCAATGCGGGTAGCCCGAGTAATAACAAACAAATAAATATCCGGGGATCAAAATGAGAGTTGCACCGGATAACTGCCTGAAAACTTCAACCGGCATTTCATTATTGGACGCATCAACTACAGAGGTCTGCAATAAAAATAATATCCCCTGTCCGATACCCAGCATCACAAAACCCGCTGAGCTGATATGCCATTTTTCACTGGCAAGTTTTACGCTGACAAGGCAGCAGCCTGCAATATAAAAGAGTGAACCCAGCTGCCAGCAGAAACCCTGGCCATAGGAAAACTGGGGGAAAAAACTACTGCAGGATGCAGATACAACGCTTAGAATAAAACATGCAAGAATCAGTATCGGAAAATGTTTGCGTTCGTGTTTTAGGCTCATGGGTGATGCAATTAGTCCGGTCGACAGGATGAATTTTGTTTACTAAGATAATTATTCAGGATTAAATAATTGCATTTCCCTGATCCGGATTCCCGATAGTAAATTGCTAATTTATAGCACACCCCAATTGCACATCTGCACATTTTCTCATTTTCATATTATTCTCCCCACCATATTCCCCGGAATCACCCATTCATCAAATTGTTCGGGAGTGAGATAACCCAGTTCGACTGCAACTTCTTTTAATGTTTTATGTTCCTTATGTGCTTTTTGTGCGATCTCAGCGGCTTTGTAATAACCGATCTTTGTATTAAGTGCCGTAACGAGCATTAATGAATTATCGACATGCTTTTTAATATTTGCTTCGATGGGTTCTATCCCTTCTGCGCATTTATCGTTGAAGGATACACATGCATCACCAATGAGTCGTGCGCTGTGCAGAAAATTATAGATCATCACGGGTTTGAAAACATTCAGCTCAAAATGCCCGGTAGCGCCGCCGATATTTATGGCAACATCATTTCCCATCACCTGCACTGCGACCATACTTAATGCTTCGCATTGTGTCGGATTAACTTTTCCGGGCATGATGGAGGAACCGGGTTCGTT
>CAYTFT010000449.1:0-2088 GCA_964437155.1 uncultured Chitinophagales bacterium
GTGATGGCATCTCCTGAATTCAGCAGAAATAAATATCGCTGGTATCTACTATCGTTTGCTGGCGGGAAGCCTTTCTGTAATTATTGATGAATATATTTTTCATGATGGTAAGCAACCATGCCTTCAGGTTTGTTCCCTCATGAAATTTATCCTGATTGGACAGCGCTCTTACGTAAGTCTCCTGCACAAGATCAAGTGCATCATCCCTGTCGCGGGTCAGATTTAAAGCAAAGGCCCGCATCGGCGCTTTCATGTTAATTATGAGTGATTGAAATTCTGCATTGGTCATACGGTGTATATTATAATTGTAAAGTTGAGACTTAGGTACAACAAAACCAAATTTTGTTTAATCTTTTAACATTTTTATTAAACAACATTAACGGTCCCCTCCCCCGTCAAGGCTGCCAGATTCTCAATGATTTGGTCTATATCATTGAAAACGAAGACATTCGGGGCAATATTTTTTGGCGGGACAGCCACCTGATTTCCGCTTACAATTACACGGCTGTCAGGGAAAGCTAATGCCAGTTTGTTCAGATAATCTTGTACCGCATGCCCGGTTGGCCGAACGGTCATGATCGTATAATAGAAGTCGGGATGCTGCGTTTCACCCACCATAAGCACATCCTGTAATGGAACACTGGGGCCGAGATATATGACACGGTGGCCATGTGCGCGCAACAGGTAACTGATAAACAGGAGGCTCAGCTCATGCCATTCACCATTGGGCAGAAAGAGCATAAAAGTAGATGCATCAGGCCGGTTTCGACGGGGCTGACCGTCGATGGCCACAATCAGCTTTTGCCGCAGCAATTGTGTCATGAAATGTTCCTGTCCGGCAATAATCGACCCTGATACCCAGAGCATTCCAAGTTTCCGGAGGAAGGGAAAAACAACCTTTCGGATTGTGTCCTCAAATCCCATCTGGAGCACACAGTTATCGATGATCCTCTCAAATTTTTCCTCTTCATATCCGATAGTGGCGATCGACAGGCCATCGATAAGATTCGAATACTCACCGGGGGCATTGATCATTCCGTTTACCAGATCCCTTACCTCGGCTGCTGTCATCTTAGCGAGTCTGGATATTTTATATCCGTTCCGGTTTAGCAATGCAAGACTCATCAGGTATTTGAGTTCCTCCTCCGAATAAAACCGGATATTGGTTTCTGTCCGCGCCGCCTTAAGTATCCCGTATCGCTGTTCCCAGATGCGTATCGTATGCGCCTTGATGCCGGATAAGGATTCCAGTTCACGAATGGAGTAAATAGTGGCCATGCAATAAAGATAAATTGTTTAATGAATCTATATAAACCCTTAAACAGGAAAATTGTTGACGAAGATTTAATTCCGGGGTGATATTTATTCCATTCCGGTATGCGGAATTCGGCATAATTTAGAGCATTCAAAACAACAGCTATGAAAAAAATTCTGGTGCCTGTCGACTTTACAGAGACAAGCAGAAATGCGGTGGACTATGCGATCCGCCTGACAGAAGCAATGGGCGGCGAGATACGCTTATTGCATGCAGTGGATGACCCTTTTTTTACAGAATCACCCGGTGAGGAAGTGCCGAAGGAGAAGGTGGAATTCCCGTCGGATGCATTATACAAAGTAAGAAGCGAAGCACAACATATGCTGGAGGCAATGGTGAACAGCACAACCGAAAGGATCAGGGCAAACGGAATTAAGGGGATTACTGTTTCGTCCTCTTTGCAAACGGGTTTTGCAGAGGATGAAATTTTACATGAAGCAGCGCGTTTTCAGCCGCAACTCATTTTGATGGGGTCACACGGGCATGCAAAACTTGACCGTGTCTTTTTTGGAAGTGTAACGCAGGGTGTTATCAGAAATGCACATTTTCCTGTTCTCGCGATACCGGCGGGGTATGTATATCAGCCGATAAGTGAAGTTGTGTATATGACTGATCTGCATGATGATGACATTTATTCGATCGGTAAACTCATTAATTTATTCAAACCCTTTGAGATCAAACTGCATGTGACGCATTTTAGTACATCAGAGGAAAAAATGATGGAAGAGGAAAAAATGTTCAGCATTAATGAAAAAGTGATCAACGATCACCGC
>CAYTFT010000450.1:0-2082 GCA_964437155.1 uncultured Chitinophagales bacterium
ATAAATAATTCAAAATTCTGTAAATAAAAAAAACACGACCCGTTTGGATCGTGTTTTTTATTTTGGATAAATTCCGTTTATTTAATGAATTTCTTCGTCAGGCTTCCGGTATCTGTTTTTAATACAACTATATACATGCCCGGCATTGCATCGGCACCACTTGCATTTGCGCCATTCCATACACTTGTATAAAATCCGTTAGTACGCATTTCATTTGCAACTGTAGCAATATGCTGGCCGGCATGATTATAAATATCGATCGCAACATTTGTATTACCGGAAATTTCATAATTAATTGCAATATTATGTTCGCTGTTGGTAATTACAGACATTTCATCTTCTGCAAATATCTCATCAAAACTCAGTGCGCCTTCCAGTGCAGGTGCATCAGGATATGTTCTTGCAGAAATTGCAGGATCGGAGGAAAGCGGACCGCGTGGTTCAGCAATAGCAGTTCTGAATGCACATAATCCGGGAGCGCCTGTAGCAGAACCTGTTCCTGTGCTGTTTATCACGCCTGCACAGTAGCTGGTCCAGTTGAATGTAAAAGTACCACCTGCAGTAGACGTAGATGTATACACAAAATTATCTACATAAAATGCGCAACCGTCAGGTGATGGATTTGTGAAAGTAAGTGTCATTACATCAGAGTATTTATCATACGTACCTTCAACCGGCCACATGGTTCCGATCATAAGATCTGCTTCACCGGAAACGGACCAGTAGCCGATAGCAGTTTTTGTAATTGTCAGACTTGTCTGATATCCGAATACATCGGTAAAACAAACTTCTGACATTGCGAAAAGTTTTGTTGATCCCATCATTCCGATGGCGATCAGGAGGGAGAATACCATTTTTTTCATGCGATAAAATTTTAATTGTTTAATGAATAATTTGGTTAAACTATGGGTTTGATTCGAATATTCCAAATCCGGCGTTTTGCTGAATTGTTAAAATGCCTTGCTTTTATCCGTTTATTGATCCTGATTAAAGGTCGGGTTCAGCTATATTTACAGGTACCAATTACATAAATTAAATGCAGCAATATGACACTCAAAGAAGTTTTTAATAAGCGGTTCCAGTCCGCTCCCCGAAATGAAGAACTCGGGTATACCGACAAGGTTGGCGGCGCGCATCAGCGCGTATTGCACCAGCATGGTGATTTTAACGTTGTTAGGCTCGGTATTAAAACGAAACCCTTCCAGTATATGATCAATGTTTCATGGGCGGAATTTGTGATCAGGGTGCTGGTGTTTTATACCGGGATCAACCTTGTATTTGCTTCTTTATACATGGCGATAGATCCCAACGGTATCGGATTTAATAACGATTATGAGGTGAAAAACCACTTTCTAATCGCCGTATTCTTCAGTGCACAAACGATCACTACCGTTGGATACGGGTCGCTCTATCCCGTGTCCTCTACCGTCAGTATTATTGCCGCAACAGAAGCCCTGCTGGGACTAATGATCTTTGCGATTATCACCGGCGTGCTCTATGGCCGGTTTTCAAAACCGGTGCCCGGGATAAAATTCTCCCGCAATGCGTTGATCGCGCCTTATAAGGACGGATGGAGCCTGCAGTTCAGGGTTGCGAACAGCATGCGTGGCGACCTGATGAACCTGGAGGCGAAAGCACTTTTATCTGTGGTGGTTACCGAGGGTGAAAAGCAGATCAGGCGATTTCAGCCGCTGCATCTCGACAATAATAAAATATCTTATCTCACCATCAACTGGACCTGTGTTCATCCTATAGATGAAAAAAGCCCGTTATGGGGAATGTCGGAGGAGGATTTCAGCCATGGAAACCTGGAAATCATAGTCATGGTGGGCGGCTACAACGATACATACGGTCAGGATGTGCATGCCCGCAGCTCCTATACGGCAGCAGAGATCCAGTGGCACCGAAAATTCAAAATTCCTTATTACTTCAATGAGGACGGGGTCACAATGTTTGATATCCGGAAACTGGAAGAGTCGGAACCCGTGCCCGTATGACAAGAGACTCAGTCTTGTGCACTGCTCACCGTTGATATCAATCATTGCAGACGGGCACTTTTTTCGGGCTATATGGTTTACCTTT
>CAYTFT010000451.1:0-2080 GCA_964437155.1 uncultured Chitinophagales bacterium
ACACCAGAGTGCGAGGCAGGGATGTAATTTCAATCGCTCTGCCTGATAGGAAAATTCACCCGCAACGGTCGGATCATTCGGATACATCGCACAGGCAAACATCAGGTCCTGCCAAACCATGATGCCGAGCGAGTCGCATAAAGAATAAAAATCATCCGAAGGATATATGCCACCGCCCCAGACGCGCAGCATATTGATATGCATTTCTTTTGCTTCGAGCAATAAGGAGAGATATTGTGCACGTGTAATTGCCGATGGAAAACTATTCAGGGGAATCATGTTGGCGCCCTTGATAAATGTTTTTTCACCATCAACAGTGAAATAAAAGGATGTTCCTTTCTCATCCTTTTCCTGCACAAGTTGAATATTGCTGAAACCGGTCGTATACGTTCTTGTATCCAGCACTTTATTTTTATGTCTGATCTCTACTGTGAAATGATAGAGCGGCTGATCGCCCATGTAATGTGGTTTCCATCTAGCGGGAATTTCAAAATCAAAATAATCATTTTCCCCGGCGGGCAGTTTGTCATGATAATGCTTGTCGTATAGTATTCTGCCGGTTGTTGTTTCCTTAATAAAAACAGAATAATTCATTCTCCGGCTGCCGTGCAAAAGCAACTGAAAAGCTAAGCTTACATTTCCCGTGACATTTTCTTTGTAATAAAACTGATCGGCAGAAATATAAATATCGTTATAGGCAGATATGCGCACATTCCTCCATATGCCGCTGGTAACCAGTCTCGGTCCCCAGTCCCAGCCATATTGATATTGCGCCTTCCGTGTAAATACGCGTTCCTCACCCGGCAATGAAACGGGATATGCAGCCATTAATTCTTTTCCTTTTTTTACGGGAGAAAAGAAATGTATGTAGAGCGTATTATTTTCTTTTTTCAATAATCTTTTTATCTCGACCTTCCGGGCACGGAACATATTATCATTCTGCAGAATAAGTGAATCATTCAGGTAAACGTCTGCATAGGTATCCAGCCCCTCAAATTCGATCTCGATCCTATCCTGTTTCAGTAATTTTTTATCGGCGTAAAAAGTTGTTCTGTATTCCCAATCCTCGTTTTCGATCCATTGCACATCCTTTTCGTTATTGCCGTAAAACGGATCTGCTATGGCATGATTGGCCAGCAGGTCGGTATGCACACAACCGGGCACAGTGGCCGGCATCCATCCTGTTGTGTCACCGTATTTTCTGAATTCCCAATGCGCAGAAAGAAGAAAAGAAGAACCCGACTGAGAAAAACAATAGGCGGAATAAAAAAATAAAATGCACGAAAAAAGGAGCCGTAGCTTTGCATTGGCAAAATATGAACAATTACCTTTCCTTTTCATGCTGTAATTCCGGAAATGATTTTTTTCAACGCGACAACTTCCTCCACATTTACTTCGGTGAGATGACTGAAATCGTATATGGAATTTTTTTCACCCGAAATCTGCTTCGCTCTTTTTTTTGCAGAAGTATGTATTTCTGTGCAGTGCGTATAATTGATCAATACTTCTGCATTTGCCGAATTAATACCCGCACCCGGTAAAATAGCGATCCTGCCTGCTGCTTTTTCTATCAATTGTCTGATGATATCTTTCCCTTCCGGTGCCGACGGATGTTGCCCTGATGTAAGTATTCTTTTAAATCCGCATGCAATTGCCGATTCCATTGCATCGAACGGATCGTTTGTCATATCAAATGCGCGTTGTAAGGTGCAAGGCATCGGATATGCAAGGTCCACCAGCATTTTATTGCGTGTTGCATCCAGTGTTCCGTCGGGCAACATTATTCCAAAGATGATATTCTGAACACCGAGTGATCTGCAGTGTTCGATATCCCTTTTCATCACATCAAATTCGTAGCGGTCATAGATAAAATTGCCTCCGCGCGGGCGGATCATCACTACAACATTTTCCGGCCGGGTATAATTAAATGTTTCAGTAATAACGGCATGTGAAGGTGTAATTCCACCTTCCACATACGAGGCGCATAATTCAATTCGGTCGGCACCTCCCTGCAATGCATTTATTACATCGGTGATATTAAAGACGCAGATCTCGAGGAGGATTTTCTTATGCACAATAG
>CAYTFT010000452.1:0-2078 GCA_964437155.1 uncultured Chitinophagales bacterium
AAAAATCGAATTACTAAGCAGCAATCCGATTTAATTATGTGCCCGGGACAAGATTCGAACTTGCACACCCTTGCGAGCGCTAGCCCCTCAAGCTAGTGTGTCTAACAATTCCACCACCCGGGCTTTGAGAGCCGCAAAGATAGGCGGAAGATTTGAAAATTGAAAGGGATTTTCAGATTCCGGAAATACAATCTCTGCGAACACAAATCCTGATTATTTAAACCGCGGATGGAACTGTATCAGCGTGGCGCGTAAAAATTCCCGGTCGAGATGTGTATAGATCTCTGTTGTGGTGATCGATTCATGCCCGAGCATTTCCTGAACCGCGCGGATATCGGCGCCGCCTTCGATCAGATGGGTGGCGAACGAATGGCGGATGGTATGCGGGGAGATCGATTTCCTGATACCCGCTTTTGCTGCCAGCTCTTTCAGCAACATAAATATATATACCCGCGTAAGTTTTCTGCCGCGGCGATTGAGAAATACATGGTCCTCAAATCCTTTCTGAACAGGAATATGGCTGCGGACCGTTTCCCTGTAAATGGATATCAGTTTCAATGCAGATGCGCCAATCGGGACCAGTCTTTCCTTATCCCCTTTTCCACGCACCTTCACAAATTCTTCTGCAGAAAAAATGTCAGAAATTTTCAGTTCCACCAGCTCACTCACGCGGAGGCCACAACTATACATCGTTTCGAAAATAGCTTTATTGCGTTGCCCTTCCGGCGTGCTGAGATCGATGGCATTTATTATTGCCGTTATTTCTTCGAAAGATAATGTATCGGGCAATTTGCGGCGCAATTTCGGAAGGTCCAGCAACCGGCTCGGATCTTCATCGATAAGATCTTCCACGAGCAGAAATTTATAAAATGCCCGTATCCCGGAAATTGTGCGCGCCTGCGAACGGTCGTTGATCCCCGATGTATGGAGATGGATAAGAAATCCTTCCAGATCGCTGCGGCCGACAGACTCCGGTGCAGTTGTTTTTTGTTGTTGAGAAAGATAGTCAGAAAGTTTCCCGATATCCCGGATATACGCTTCCACCGAATTGGAGGACAATGATTTTTCCAATTGGAGATATGCTTTGAATTCCTTTATTGCACCCGGCCAGTTCACGGTGAAAAGCTATTGCATATCACATTAACGCAGGCTTAGCTTATGCCATTTTACTTTGTGAATAATTGTAATTTTGTCCACTCATGCGCTGCATCATAATTAACGGACCCAATCTGAATCTGCTCGGAAGACGTGAACCGGATATTTACGGCACACAATCATTCGATGATTTTCTGCATACCTTACGGCAGCGGTTTCCGGGAATGGATATCGAATATTTTCAAAGTAATTGGGAAGGCGGGATCGTAGATAAAATTCAGGAGACAGGTTTTTCGTATGACGGGATCATTCTCAATGCCGGCGGTTATTCCCATACTTCCATTGCCATTGCCGATGCGATCGGTTCTGTTACAACGCCGGTAATTGAAGTGCATATTTCCAATACGTTTGCGCGGGAAGAATACCGGCATCAGGATGTGCTTACATCAAAATGCAAAGGACTGATACTGGGAATGGGATTAGAGGGATATGCAATGGCGCTGCATTATTTTATGCATACACAGCAATCATAGATCGGTAAACTGTTGTTTCTTCCTGATAAAATATTGCCATACAATACTTTTATTATAATATCCCTTTTCGCGCGCGCGTGAACTGTTGATACGATTGCGGCTGTAAATTTTCCAGTTCGCATAGCGCTTTCTGAACTGCAACGGCAATGCAAAAAAGAAATGCCAGTCGGCACGCCAGATAGCAAACGCCTCCGCCCATTTAAACTGCAACAGCGCTTTTATAAAGGCAATATTTTCCAGGATGATCCTGAACGGAAATTTCCAGAGTAATTCATGCGGTTCATAATTTTTGAAAAGCATAAATAAATTATTTCTGAAGTTCAGATATGTTTTATGCGGATTTTCTTTTGGAAGGCTTCCTCCGCCCACATGAAAAACGGCTGCATCCGGCACATACATAATTTTATATCCGGCACGTTTTAACCGCCAGCAAAGATCGATCTCCTCCAT
>CAYTFT010000453.1:0-2078 GCA_964437155.1 uncultured Chitinophagales bacterium
CACTTTTCTCCAGGCGCAACGGCAATGTGCGCAATCCTCTTAAAATAAGCCATGCATCGTGCGGTGACGGAACGGCGCCAAAGGCCATGAACTCTGTTTTAAATATGCTGTCAATATGTATCTGATCTGCACATAAAACACCGGCCACCACATCACTGTGTCCGGAAAGATATTTTGTTGCTGTATGACAAACGATATCCACCCCCAAAGCATGCGGTTGCTGATACAATGGTGAACAATAACTGTTATCGATCGCGGTGAGAATATTGCGCGACCTTGCCATTGCAGTTACGGCACGCAGATCCTGCAAATCGAACCAGAAAGTATTAGGGCTTTCGAGAAATATAAGTTTTGTATTTGGCAGAATAGCCGATTCGATACTATTGATATCTTTCCCGTCGACAAATGTTGAGGTAATACCAAATTTCGGGAAAACATTCTTCAGCACATATTCTGTCCAGCTATAAGGACTTTCGATACAAACCACATGGTCGCCGGCTTTCACAGCATGAAAAATGGCAGCGGAGATCGCTGCGACCCCGCTCGAAAAAATAAGACAGTCATCGGTGCCTTCCAATGCTGCAATTTTTTTTCGTAAGATCTCTGTCGTGGGGTTATTTCCCCTTGTGTACAAATGACTTTTCAGCTCATCTTTTGTAGCCTGACGGAAGTCGTCAACCGTTTTATATGCAAAATTGCTGGTTTGAATAATGGGCGGCGCAACAGCATTAAAGTATTTGTCGCGGTCTTCCCCCAGGACATTGAGTATGTATGAAATATCCATATGCGACTGTAAAATAACTCAAAACGGGTACAAAAAAATAATCCCGCAGAGAGCGGGACTATTTTTTTCAGGCATACTCAAAGAAAAGACAACCGTATTGCACATTTGATCTTTGACTCAATGTGCCGTCTTATGTTGCAAAACAATATTCTCTTTCAGACACTTTTTTGTTTCGTCATCATGGCTTTAATCGGGCACCATCCGAGGATGGCTGTCAGAAAAATAGCCATTGCCGGGAAAACAAAATAGTAGTTGTGTAACATTCCTCCGATTATTCCCACTGCGATCAGCAGGGCATAACGAACAATTATTTCATCAAATTTTAAATTCGGGTTGAAGTCCATTGTGATCGTGATTTATGCTGTAAAGTTGCGGATGCGAAAAGCCAAAGGGTATGACTTGCGTCAGGCGGACCGGTGATTTTCATCAACGGGAGAAGAGAGACTTAAATTGATCAGGCTGTGAATACGCGGCCGACAAAGGATCGGGCAGCTGCGGGGGGAAGCATTTTATTTTCACTGACAGCCTTTCTGTATTCTGCCAGCAGCACTTTAAAATTTTCCTGTGCAGATATGCGGCGGATCACCGAATCATTTAATTCTTCGGAGAACCATTTTTGTAATTGCTCGTGTCTGCGGATCTTTAATTTATTATTATCCAGCATCATGCGGTGAAACAATTCTATCTGTTCTGTTATCCATGACAAACCTTCACCGGTTAAAGCCGAACAGGTATTCACTTTAGTTTGCCATCCGGATTCTTTTCCGGGATATAAATGCACTGCACGATTTAATTCTTCTTTAGCGGTTTTTGATCGCGCAATATTATCGCCATCACTTTTATTGACGGCAATAATATCTGCCATTTCCATAATGCCGCGCTTTATTCCCTGCAATTCATCACCGGCACCCGCGATCAGCAACAGAATAAAAATATCGGTCATATCATATACAGCAGTTTCACTTTGTCCGACGCCGACCGTTTCCACAAGTATGGTATCATATCCGGCTGCCTCCAGCACAATGATCGATTCGCGCGTAGAGGATGCAACGCCGCCTAAAGTTTCACCAGAGGGTGTCGGGCGGATAAAAACATTTTTTTCTTTTGATAATTGCTGCATTCTTGTTTTGTCGCCAAGAATACTGCCCTTTGTTTTTTTACTGGTTGGATCTACAGCGAGTACTGCTAACCTTTTATTTTTTTGCAGCAAAACACTTCCGAAAGCTTCGATAAATGTACTTTTTCCTGCGCCCGGCGGACCGGTAATTCCGATACGCAAGGAATTACCGCTATG
>CAYTFT010000454.1:0-2074 GCA_964437155.1 uncultured Chitinophagales bacterium
TTCAGTTTAAGCAATGTTGATTATGATAATATCAGCAATTATATCGCGGGTAAAAAATACGAGCAAAAGCATTATCTCGATTCTGCACCCGTGAAGGACTGGAAATCCGGAAAATGGAAGGATGAATTCGGTTATTTATATTTTGCCAAGCAGGCTGAAAATTATGCACAATCCAATTATAATTATTGGGAACCCGAGCCGCGCGATACAGCTTCCATGTTCGCAATTAAATCAGAGGCGCTTGACAAAGCAAACAGATCAAAAAATCCGTTTATTCGTCAGCGTTATGTTTTTCAGGCCATGCGTATGGCGCATTACATTGGTGATTATACATCCTGTTTGAAAATATATGATATTTTTTCGCTCTCACCGGATGATAATTCGCTCATGGCCCAGTGGTGCCTTGCTTTAAAGGCGGGGGCGCATTGGCGGCTCAACCAGTTTGCAGAATCTTCATATTATAATTCCCTGGTATTTGATAATTGCATGTCGAGACGGTTGTATGCTGAGCGTGATTTCTGGATACCGGATGAAAATACCTGGCAGCAATGTCTGAAAATGTGCAGGAATGATCATGAGCGGAATATACTTTGGCTGCTTACAGGAATTAATCAGAATAATTCAGCGATTCCCGCAATGGAAGCTATTCTGAAAACAGAACCGGCCGCACCCGGACTGGAATTACTCTTAGCGAGAGAAATGGAAAAATTACAGCGCAGTTATCTGCCTGCACGGGACCAGGAAGATTTCACAAAATCCGGTTCAGGGTCTTTCTACAGTACAACGGTTGAGTCGAATGATAAGGCCGCACTCGCAGCATTTATTGAAAAGGCGCTCGCAGAAAAAACGCTCAGGACACCTGCATTCTGGTTATCGGCACGTGCATTTATTGCGTGGCTGGATGGTGATTATAAAGCAACAATTGAATATGCGGAAAAGGCAAAACCCGCTGCCGGAAAAAATACGGCTTTATTTGATCAGGCTGTGATACTGGAAGCAATTGCCACTGCGCGAACACTGCAGACAATTACACCCTCTGATGAAATGACAGCGCTTAATCAGATCCGACAATTACCTTTCAACAGGACCGATAACAGTACGGAATATCTGCCTGTAAATGCAGCTGAAGATGCATACCGGTTAATAATGTATGACCTCTTTCTTTTATATACGGCACAAAATAATTTCGCCAAGGCAGAGATCTGCCGCACGGAATATGTTGATTATTATGATATTTATGCAGATCCTCAAAAAGAACCGATCAGGGAATTACTCGATTATATGCATGCTCCTGATGAAAACGCCTTTGATACTTACCTGAAAAAAGAATTTACGTGGTCGGATGAAGATCTTCTTGAAATTCTCGGCACACTGGAATTGCGCGATGATAACCTTACGGCGGCAGTTGAATATTTTTCTAAGATTTCTGACCCGGCAGGCAATTCCATGATGAGCCTGCCTGCCGATCCGTTTGTGATCCATATATGGGATTGCCATGACTGTGATTTTGAAATGTTCCCCGGCGATTATAATAAACTTACATTGGTGCAGAAGATCTTAAGTCTGGAAGCTGAATTGAAAACCGCCAGCGGCAGCCGGAAAGCAGAGATCTGTCATTTAATCGGCAATGCCTATTATAATATGACCCATTTCGGGAATACATGGATGGCGAAGGATTATTATTTATGTGCCGGTTGCGACGGAGGATATGATTATTACGGAGATGATAACGATCAGTACGACTGCTCAAAGGCAGCCGGTTATTATAAGCTCGCGGCAACCGTTTCCTCCGACCGGGAATTTCAGGCGATGCAAATTTTCATGCAGGCGAAATGCGAGCAGAATGCATACTATATGAGTGAGGATTATTCCTGGGGTGATGAAAAGAGAAAAAAGGAAAATTACCGCACACAGTTCATTGAGCTGAATGAAAATTATAATAACACGGCATTCTGGCAGCAGGCAATTGACGAGTGTAAGTATTTTGAATATTATGTGTCGAGGCATTAAGACGATACTGCTCTGCCGACTCTCCTGAGTCGGCTGCAGTCTCCTGACTGCATGTCTCCTGTTT
>CAYTFT010000455.1:0-2073 GCA_964437155.1 uncultured Chitinophagales bacterium
ATAAGTGATCATGGAATATAATGCGATCTCCACAGACAGAAAATACGCTGCAGCAGAAAATATCAATACGTTGATCATAATGATGATATCACCTATTGTGGTGCCGAATTTCCTGCTGAGGTAAATGGCTAGCACTTCGGTGCCGTCGATCACTGCACCGCCGCGCACCGTCATGCCGATACCCGCGCCGAGAAAAAATCCGCCGAAGACCGCAACCAGCAGATTATCACTGGTGACATCCGGAAAGGTAACGGTTGCAAGGCACAGCGCGAGCCCGGAAATGGCCATCACTGTTTTTATGGCGAATGTTTTCCCGAGAATATTATATGCCAGAATAATAAACGGAATATTAATGCAGATGATGAGCAGCCAGAGCGGAACAGAAGTGAGGGCGGAAATTAAGAGAGAGATACCCGTTGCACCGCCATCAATAAAATGGTTGGTGAGTAAAAATCCCTTAAATCCGAATGAAGCAGAAAAAATACCTATCGTAATTAATACTGCATCCTTCATGTAGCGCGTCAAAACGATCCTGAACTCCCGCAACCCTTTCGCAAGCTCAAATTCTGAATATTTCTCCGCATCGCTAACGCCTTTTTTCTTTTTACGGAGCGTAGTTTGAATAATTACCTGTGTCCAGAATGGATTCATTTCGGGTTTTGCATTTTTTCAAAAATAAAAAATTCTGCCCTGACTTTTTAATTTGACGGATGGGAATAAAATGAACCGGTAAAAGTTTTAGGGGGAATGCATTTTTCAGATGCGTTCTTATCACTAAAGCCTCAGATGAGGCCCCTTGCTTTCAACTCGAGATATTTATTGATCGTATTAATAGAAAGGTCTTCCGGCGTGGATACGATGGTTTGAATTCCGTATTTAGTGAGTTCCTGCCGGATGAGATTTTTTTCAACAACAAATTTTTGCGCTACAGTAGTGTAATACACCTCCTCAAGATTTTCTGCATCCTGCTTCGCATACCCGGCGATCTCCGAATTTTCAAAGAAAATGACAACCAGCAGATGGAGCTTATTTATTTTACGCAAAATATTCACCGCTCTTTCAATGGCGTAAATACTCTCAAAATTGGTGAAGAGGAAAATGAGACTTCTTACCTTGATGAAATTTCTGACGTGCAGATACAATAATTCAAAATTCGCCTCCTTGAATCGCTCTTTTTCATTATACAGTGTTTCCAGAATTTTCCGGAGTTGTGCATGGTGCCTGTCGGGCCGCAATGTTGAACCAATCCTGTCGCTGAAAGAAATAAGCCCTACACGGTCCTCTTTCTTGAGTGCAATATTGGAAATGGTAAGCGTGGAGTTGATGGCATAATCCAATAGGCTGAGATCATTGAACGGCATTTTCATCGTCCGGCTTTTGTCAATGATACAGAATACCTGTTGTGATTTTTCGTCTTCATAGTGATTCACCATCGGCTCGCCCACACGTCCTGTTGCCTTCCAGTTAATACTGCGGATATCATCCCCCTGCACATATTTTTTTATCTGGTCGAATTCGTAACTATGCCCGATCCTTCTTATTTTCTTCAGTCCGTCAAAGAAACTGATACGGGATAATGTTTTCAGTTCATATTTTTTCATCTGGATGAGTGAAGGATATACGGGGGCGCTCATTTCCTGACTGAACTGAAAACGTCTTCTGATAATGCCGATCACCGATACCGCATAAATATTTGTATTTCTGAATACATATTCGCCGCGCATTACCGGCCGTATTTTATAGTCTGCCGATATATGTTTTCCGGGAGCGATGGAAAGTTCCAGTAAAAAATCCCTTTTTTGTAACTGATAGGGTAATTCAACAATAATCCGGAGTTTTAGCGGAATGCGCGCCTTGCTGTGGAGTTCGAGGTGGATGGTATTATCATCGCTCAGCGAAAATGCATTGCCGAATTTGCGGATGCACTCAATTTTTGTGGTTCTGTTGAATAATAAAAGAATGTCAACGATGATCAAGGCAACCAGCATAAGTATCGCTGCCGTTGATATGAAAAATAATACAGGCACAGAGAAACTGATCGCGAACAGTGCTGCAACTATTCCGATACCGATG
>CAYTFT010000456.1:0-2068 GCA_964437155.1 uncultured Chitinophagales bacterium
AACGGCAGCAATTTCTTCAGCCGTTGCCGATTGAATATTTTTAACAGATCTGAAGGTTTTGATTAATTCCCTGATCGTAGCATCACCAATTCCTTTTATTGAATGTAATTCAGAGTCGATCGCGGCTTTACTCCGCTTTTGCCGGTGAAAAGTGATGGCAAAGCGATGTGCCTCATCACGCAGCTGCTGGATAACTTTCAGGCTTTCCGATTTCTTGTTGATGTATAAGGGTAGCGGATCATCAGGGAAATAAATTTCTTCCAGTTTTTTAGCAATGGAGCAAATGGCTACCTTTCCATAAATATCGAGTTCCTTTAAAGCTTCAACAGCTGCACCTAATTGCCCTTTCCCTCCATCAATAACAATAAGCTGCGGCAAAGGCATTGCCTCGGAAATAAGACGTTTATACCGCCGGTAAACGATTTCGTGCATACTGGCAAAATCATCCGGACCTGTCACTGTTTTAATATTGAAATGCCTGTAGTCTTTTTTGCTGGGTCGTGCGTTCTTAAAACAAACCATACTCGCAACCGGATGTGTGCCATGTATATTTGAATTATCGAAACACTCGATTTGATGTGGTAATTCCTTTAATTTAAAATCAGTCATGATGGATTCGAGAATCCTGATGTTCTGTGTCTTTTTTTCGCGCTTTTCCTTTCCCGCATCTTTCTCTTCCTTTACATAAAACGCATTTTTAAATGCGAGGTCCAGCAATTTTTTCTTCTCACCGGCCAAAGGAATTGTCTGTGTGATTTTTTCTTCACTTATCTCTGTCGCAAAGGGCACAATAATCTCCGGTGCATCACTCTGAAACTGCAATCGCAGTTCGGTGATGCCAATGCTTAACAATTCTTCCGGAGATTCATCCAGCTTTTTTGTAAGTACCAGTGTTTTGGACTGCGTGATCATGCCTTCAACAACCTTCAGGTATCCGATCACGGCGTAGGCGGCTGCACCGGCTATGGCAAATACATCCACATTATCAATTTTGGTGTTTACCACGGTGCTGCGTCCCTGGTAATCTTCGATCGAAGCGAGTTTAATGCGGAATTCTTCTGCTTTTTCGAATGCAAGCGCTGCAACGTATTCGTTTATTTTCTGTTTGAATGCCTGTTTTACTAAAGCCATGTTCCCTTTTAAAATATGGATGATGCTCTGTACGTTTTCTGCATAATCAGATTCCGGCATCAATCCTTCGCAGGGGCCAAGACAATTCCCCAGATGGTATTCAAGACAGACCTTGAATTTATGGTTGCGGATATTATTTTCTGACAGCAGATAATTGCAGGTGCGAATCGGGAAAACGGATTTTATAAATTCGAAAATAGTTTTCACCCGCGCAACGGAAGTGAACGGACCTAAGTAAACCGATCCGTCGTTGATTTTCTTCCGTGTAAAAAATATCCGCGGAAAACGCTCATTTTTCACTACGATATAGGGGTATGTTTTTCCGTCCTTAAGATTTACATTATACCGCGGCTGGAATTTTTTTATCAGTGTATTTTCAAGAAGGAATGCATCGTGTTCTGAATTTACGATGGTAAATTCAATCCTGCTGATCTTTTTTACCATCAGGTTAATCCTCGCCGTATGATCTGTTTTTTGGAAATAATTGCTCACCCGTTTTTTCAGGTTTTTCGCTTTTCCTACATACAGCATCTTTCCTTCCGCATCATAATATCGGTAAACGCCCGGATCAGGGGGAAGAGTGATCTCAATATTTTTAAATTCGTCAGGATGCATTTATAATAATCAGCAGGAATTTTGATTTTCATTCCTGCATGTAAGTATGTGCGTATCCGGGCAGAGTAAAATTAATTATCCGGCAGGAAATACAGGAGGATAATAAGTGAATCGTAATCTGAAAGGAATGGACGAAGATCGCTTTTAGTTGTAGCCTTCCATTAATTCCTGGTACTCATTGCGCTGGTTATCAATATATTTTCCGCAGTCGATTTCGATTGTTGGCGTACCCTCGAATGGTGGAAATTTTGCAGCCGGATCAATACCGAGTGATTTGTCGGCATACACTCTTTTCATAAAAAAGCCATAAATCGGCAATGCC
>CAYTFT010000457.1:0-2058 GCA_964437155.1 uncultured Chitinophagales bacterium
GGCTTCTGCCGGTCGGTGCAAATGCAATTGCTGCTGACGAAGGAACCCCTGATTTTTTTGATCCCGCACATGTTTTTAACGCCGGAGCAGAGATCAACGACGGGTTTACATGGCATGACGGAGTTCCCTGGCCCGGAGAGGCCTGGCTGGGAGATGTCGATCTGATCACAGGTGAACTTTTCTGCGATGACTGGATCGGCACTGATTATAAATTTGCAGGGATCCGGATGCAAACGCCGGGCGGAGTCCAATACGGTTGGGCACGTTTATCCCTCGCAGAGAATGCAGATTATGTGATTATGCATGATTACGCATTTGAAAATACACTGAATACGCCGATCATTGCCGGAAATACCGGTTCCTGCACCGCACCATCGGTTTCCGCAACCGAAAATATAACGCCGTCGGGTGCAAAAATCGGCTGGGCTCCTGTACCGGGTGCAACAAAATATCAGATCCGCTATCGCAAAACCGGCACGCCAACCTGGATCACAGTTACTGCCGGTGGGGCTGCTTCCGGGAAAACACTTGCCGGGCTTGATTGTAACAGTACGTATGAATGGAAAATAAGAACAAGATGCGGCGGTGAATTTTCTTATTTTTCAGCAATGCACACTTTCACCACGGCGACGTGCAGAATCGGATCCGGGAGCGAAACCGAGGACCAGCCAATTCCGGTATTTCCAAATCCCGCGAACGGTAACGTGATGGTTGACCTGACAGAATTAAATTCCGGGGACATCCATGTTGAAGTGTTTAATGATGAAGGCGGAAGAATACATTTCATTTCCTGCGGGAATGAATTACTCACCATTAATTGTTCAGGGTTGCCGTCGGGATTATATTTCATCCGCATCAGCACGGGTGAAAAAATATTTTCGCAAAAGCTGATGATTGAATAATTTATGCAGATTTTAATATTTCCACAGCATAAAAAAGGGATGAAATTTTACAATCACATCCCTTTTTTATTTTCAGGCATTTGCAGATTTTGATTTTCTGCTCAGGAACCATCCCAGCCAGAGTCCGGGCAACAGCCATGAAAGCAGCGTGTCAATTATCTCTCCCGAAAGAAAATGCATCGGGTAAGCGAACCAGTTCATGTTCATCAGGTGCGCATTGAATATCACAATTACGGCTACAACCAGAGAAATCATGACAATATTCCGCATGCCGGAAATATTTCCAAGAATAATGAGCCATACGAGCATCCAGATTGCAACGAAATCAATCAGAAATCCGATACCCATGTTCTTTGCCATATTCATTTCCATTGACGGATGATAAAATATGGTGGCATAGGGTGAGCCAATTCTCGATTCCTGAAATTTTTGTTCATCAGCATGGGAAACATTTTCTCCTGCCATGGGCAGGTTATATGCGCCTTCCTCCATGCCCGACATGCTTTGAAGTATTGCGTCCTGATTGGATGCATATTTAAACGAATTGTCGTGGAACGGCAATACCATCCACGAGAGTGCCTGATAAACGAACATGATGAGTGCGCCGATCAAAACAGCAAAGGTCATTTTTTTCATTTTTACGAATTTTGGGTTTTAGAATCAGTATATAAATGTAGCGAAATTGTTTTGCGTAAAGAATCAGGGCGTGTGGATTTCATAGAAACGATCTTTTATAACACTTTTTAATATGCTGAGGACCGGTTTTTGCGTTAAATTTGTCAGCACCAATTCTATGCGAAAGATCATCCTCTCTCTATTCCTTTTTTCTGCGGTAATGCAGGCAGAAGCTTCTTATATCCTGCTTCCGATGGACAATACCCAGAAAGATCATCTGAAATGTTACGGGATCGCCTACTGGATCCTCGCAAATGGCGGCAAACTGGACTGGATGCTGAATTATCGCGGCGGAAGTTTTTGTTTTCCATATCTCGATACATTTGAAAAAGAATGTCTGATTCGCGGAGTCAGTTATGAAGTAATGCCCGATGCTTCCTATAATAAGATCGTCTCCGATATTGCCAATCCCGAAGTGAACATGGACGTGATGAAGCTGGAAAAAGCGCCCAATATAGCAGTGTACTCCCCTAAAAATAAA
>CAYTFT010000458.1:0-2042 GCA_964437155.1 uncultured Chitinophagales bacterium
CTTAACAGAAACACCAACAGCCGGTTGCACCTATCAATGGTATAAAGGAGGAAGTGCAATAGCCGGCGCCACAACAACTTATTATGTAGCAACAACAACAGGAAATTATAAATGCAGAGTTACAAAAGCGGCAACGGGTTGTTATAAAAATTCGAATACGATCTCAGTTTCGGTTGTTTGCAAAGAAGGGGAGAGCATAATTGAAAATATCTTCGATATATATCCGAATCCTGCTTCTGACAAAATTATGATTATTGCACCGGTTGAGCATTACAGCTATTGTATTTTGGATATTGCCGGAAATAAAATATTGGAAAATTATTCTGCTGCTCCGGAAACGGAATGTGAGATCCATGATTTTCCTGCAGGAATGTATTATGTTCAGATTCTGTCGGGTAATTATTTTGCAGTGCAGGTGTTTGTGAAGGAATAAATATTTCGGTGTCTATGGACACAAACCGGTAAAGTGATCTCCGAGATCCGGTTTCAGCCGCAATCCGGAATTTCGCAACTTGCTTCAATAACTCATACGTGCATTTCACACACTGGATTATGCAGTTCACACGAATGTCGGCATAACACTGTACTCTTTTAGTAACTTTATATGCAAACAGAAACCAAATGCGACCAGTTACCCGTTTGCTGCTTTTTTTCGGCTCCGCACCCAAAACAGTACACTTCGTCCTTTTAATTCTATTCCTGTTTTCAGCAAGGCCGGCTCGCGCACAGGATCCGGTTATTGTATGGGAAAAGACTATCGGAAGCACACAATATGATAAATTAATGGCTGCTACAATATGTTCAGATGGAGGATACCTGCTGGGTGGAACTTCTAATTCAGATGCCGGATACGATAAAACAGAAAACAAAATCGGGTACTATGATCTTTGGATTGTTAAGGTTGACAGTAATGGTGATGTGCAATGGGAAAATACTATTGGAACCGAATCATCGGACTATCTGGCTGATGTTGTTGAGTGTGCGGACGGCGGATTTCTGATAGGAGGATATACTTCAGCAGGTGTATCCGGTGATAAAACTGATCCGGCTTTAGGCGGTAATGATTTTTGGATATTGAAACTCACACCGGGTGGTTCGATCGTATGGCAAAAAACCATAGGTGGGTCAGGAGATGATAAAATCACTGATATTTTGCCACTTACCGGCGGGTTCATACTGAGTGGCTATTCCACTTCCGGCATATCCGGAGATAAAACCGCTCCATGTATGGGTGGTTATGATTATTGGATGATAAAGATTAATAGTATAGGCATTATTCAATGGCAATATACAATGGGCGGATCGATGGATGATAAATTAATGATGACAATCAGAAGTACAGACGGGAAATTTATTCTTGCCGGTACTTCCTCTTCCGCTGTTTCAGGCAATAAAACAATCGATGCTCTCGGAAATAGTGATTATTGGGTTCTTGCACTGAATGGAGATGGTACCATCGCGTGGCAATCAGCCTTTGGGTCAGAATATGGCGGCACCTTGACCGGACTTATTGAATTGTCTTCCGGCGGGTTTATCTTATCTGGTTATTCAGCTTCAGATATCTCAGGTGATAAATCTGAAATGAGCATTAATTTGTATGTATTTTCCTATGTGACGGAAGAATATTATTGGGAGGATACTGATGACTTTTGGATTTTAAAAATTGATAATACCGGAAATAAAATTTGGGATAATACATATGAAGATACTTATGATGGGATTACTTCGTATGTTTATCAAAGCTCCCCAAACCGGATTTTTATTTGTGGATATGATGGCACCGTCGGGGATGTAAATAAATACCATTCCATGGAAATTGATACGAACGGAATCCTGATTTGGGAGAGTTATATAAATGGTGCAATTGCATATGATGACGTTGATCCTGATGATCTTGATCATGGTGCCAGTTTTTTAATGGATGCTTCGCCAACCGGTAGCGGTGGTTTTTTATTGGCAGGTTATTCAGATGCAAATGCAAATGCAACAAAATCGGAAAATGCAATCGGTGCCACGGATTACTGGATCATTAAAACGGGCCC
>CAYTFT010000459.1:0-2020 GCA_964437155.1 uncultured Chitinophagales bacterium
AGTAATCTCATAAGGCGGGTTTAGTTATAACAAATATACTCAATAATTGATAGTGTTCAATCTTTTATTAAAAGTTGATTTGGGCACTTCCATTGTAATTTGCAAATTTTCAACAACAATTTGCGAAGTTTACTGAATAGGAATCCATCGGCCGTCGGCGGTCATCGGTCGGCCGTCATTTCCGAATTGTCAATTCTTCATTGTCAATTGTCCATTTTTCCCTATTTTCGCCCCGCTACTCCATAGAAAGATTTCTCACTTGACATTTTAACATTTAATCATCTAATCGTACTTTATGAAAAAGTATCTAGTTTATGTATTGGCTATTGCAGCTATTAGTCAAAGTCATGCCCAGGTAAAAATCAATGCATCCACCTTCGGATCTATGGAAGCCAGAGCACTTGGTCCCGGAACAATGAGTGGACGGATCACTGCCATTGAAGGCGTGAATTCAGAATCGCGGATTATTTATGTAGGTACAGCCGGAGGAGGAATCTGGAAATCTACAAACGCAGGTGCATCCTTCAAACCCATATTTGATAAATACTGTCAATCGATTGGAGCCATCGCCATAGATCAGAGTTCGCCATCTACCATATATGTTGGAACCGGTGAAAGCAATATGCGGAATTCAGTTTCTATCGGAGTAGGTATGTATAAATCAACAGATGCCGGCGAGAATTGGGTAAAGATTGGTTTGGACAGTACAGAACACATTTCAAAAATAATCGTCGACCCAAAAAATTCAAATACCATTTATGTTGCTGCTCCCGGTGCGTTGTGGTCCGATAGTCCGCACAGAGGATTGTATAAATCAATCGATGCTGGTAAAACCTGGAACAAGATTTTATATGTGGATGAAAAAACAGGTTGTGCAGATATTGCGATCAATCCCAATCAACCCAACATCATTTATGCAACAACCTGGCAATTCAGAAGAAAGGCATACACCTTTGAATCGGGTGGTAAAGGATCTGCATTATATAAAAGTGAAGATGGTGGCGCAACATGGAGAAAAATTACCAAAGGATTGCCTGAAGGTGATTTTGGAAGAGTGGCATTAGCACTCGCACCGAGCGCACCTGAAAATTTATTGGCTATTGTCGAATCCAATAATACCGGTCTCTTTATTTCCTCCGATCATGGGGAATCCTGGAAAGCACAAAGCGCTACACTGAATGTGGTTTCGCGGCCATTTTATTTTTCTACACTGGTGATCGATCCTAAAGATCATAAACGAGTGTATCGTCCTGCATTTCAGTTTTCGTATTCTGATGATGGCGGATATTCATTCAATGATGCAAGTTATGATGGTGGTTGGGTGCATAGTGATCATCATGCATTGTGGATTGATCCGAACAATACGCATCATATGTTTCTTGGAACAGATGGTGGTGTGTATATCAGCAATGATCGCGGTGCAACATGGATCTATTGTCAGAATCTACCCGTCGGGCAATTCTATCATGTGGCAGTGGATAATGCAGATCCATATCGTGTGTATGGTGGTTTGCAGGATAATGGTTCGTGGATGGGTCCGAGTGCAAATCCCGGTGGTATCGGTAATGGTGACTGGAAAGGTATTTACTGGGGCGATGGATTTTGGACAGTTCCCGATCCGAATGATTCCAATACTGCATACGCAGAATATCAGGGTGGAAATTCTGCAAGAATAAATCTCACTACTTTCAAATCGTATTCTACAAAACCTCAACAATCGCAGACCCAGGAAAAATTGAGATGGAATTGGAACAGCCCGATTGTATTTGGTCAAAACAACAAGAAAAATTTATACGTCGGTTCACAATATTTATTTAAATCAACTGATCAGGGAAGAAATTGGTCAGCGATATCACCTGATCTTACTACAAATGATAAGAAAAAACAGGAACAGGAAGAATCCGGCGGATTGAGTGCCGATGTAACGAGTGCAGACAATCATTGTACCATTTTTACGCTTTCAGAATCTCCATTCAATGAAAATATCATTTGGGTTGGAACCGATGATGGGAATTTGCAA
>CAYTFT010000460.1:0-2018 GCA_964437155.1 uncultured Chitinophagales bacterium
TGGCAGCATGTAGTTGATCGCCGCAATCGCAGCGCAGGCTGCCCAGAATATCGCCGGTTGCACAGGAGGAATGCACCCGTACCATAACCGGCTCCTCTTCGTTCCATTCTCCTTTTACCAAAGCCATATGCACCTCACCACTGGTAGTTTGCGTGTATGCATGTAATTTGAAATCGCCGAATTTAGTCGGAAGTTTTACAGCGACCTCTTTCTGAATAAGTGTTTCCGTTTGTAAGCGGTATTCGATCAGATCCTTGATCGAAATGATCTTCAGATCAAATTTTTCAGCAACCTTCACAAGATCAGTAAGACGAGCCATCGTACCGTCGGCATTCATGATCTCGACAAGAACACCCGCAGGTTCGAAGCCTGCCATGCGCGCAAGATCAATCGTTGCCTCTGTATGGCCGGTCCTTCTTAATACGCCGCCTTTTTTTGCGCGCAGCGGAAAAATATGACCGGGACGTGCAAGATCCTTTGCTTCGATCTCAGGATTTATCAAAGCTTTGATAGTAAGTGACCTGTCGGCCGCTGAAATGCCTGTTGTGCAACCATGACCGATCAGATCGATAGATACAGTAAATTGTGTGGCGTGTAAGGCGGTATTATCATCCACCATCAATGCTAATCCGAGTTCATCACAACGGTCCTCCACCAGCGGTGCACAAATTAATCCGCGGCCATGGGTCGCCATAAAATTGATGATCTCCGGAGTTACGTTACGGGCCGCCGTAATAAAATCACCTTCATTCTCGCGATTTTCATCATCCACAACAATAATGAGTTTGCCCTTTCTGATATCTTCAATTGCTTCAGGGATAGTATTTAATCTGATCTCTTCCATTTTCAATTTTATTCAAATGTTTCTTTGCGTGGGGCTCCATGCATTGGTCTTAATTCCGCCGGCATATTTGATGAAGCCCAGCAAAAGGGCAAAATTCATCAGATAGAAATAAGCCACCAGTCTGAGTGCAAAGGTATGCATATTCATTCTGGCAAACATCCGGTCCAGATACGGTGTTAAGAGGCCAAGCAGTTGAAGGAAAAACAGCAGCGCGTAAAATAAGTTCTCGAAGGCCAGAAAACCGCTTGCCGTCAATGCCGCAATTATAAAGAAAGGCCCGAGCCAGCGTAATACTTTATGCGATAGAAAACTGAATCCTACTCCGCTGAAAGGGTTTCGCAACAATTTATAAAACACACCGAGGTTCTGAAAATTACCTGCCGAAATGCGGATCTTTCTTTTGAATTCCTCCTGCACAAGATTGGATACATCTTCATACGCTTTTGCATCGAGGTCGCTGATACATTTTTTTCCCGCTTCGATCACGCCCATCGAAATATAAAAATCTTCCATCAGAAAATTCTGCGGTATCGGCACAAAATATTCTGAACGAACGGCATAACAGGCACCAAATGCACCCATCATACTCCCCCATAAAACTCCTTCCCGGTATTTCATTTTATTTTCACGGCGGATATACGCATTTTCCTGATATGAAATTCCATCACGGCTCATTCCGGTATTCATAATATTTGCACCGACAAGCCCGACGGTCGGGTCACCAAAATGACGGACAAGTGATCCGATTGTATTTTCATCAAATAAAATATTCGCATCGGTAAGAATGAAAATACTTCCTGCCGCTTTATTATACAATGCATTTAAAATATTCGATTTCCCGTTGCGCCCGCCGAACCTTTCGAATTTTATTGCATATCCCTCAGCAATCAGTTGTGCGATAATTGCATCGGTCTTGTCGGAAGAACCATCAGAACCGATCACCATTTCGAGCAGACCGGAAGGATATTTTGTTTTAAAAACAGAACGGATCTTATCCTCAATAACTTTCTCTTCATTATAAACCGAAAGCAAAACACTCACGAAGGGCAATTCCGCATCCGGAATGTTAGTATCCGGTAATTTAAGTTTAGAAGCAAATAACTCCAGTAAAAGAGGATACAGAATATAACTATGCACGAGGCAGGCAACCGAGATCCAGAAAACAATGCTGCAG
>CAYTFT010000461.1:0-2016 GCA_964437155.1 uncultured Chitinophagales bacterium
TCCCTGTATTTTCGCATGTCGCGCCCTCTGCTTTCCGGGCGGAATGTGTCGGCAATGGCCGCCCGCACAGGCATTCCGGTGATATTTCCCTTTTATCATGTGGTGAGCGATGCCCGCCTGCCCCATATCCGGCACCTCTATCCCTATCGCAATACGGTGGGATTTGAACAGGATCTCGATTTTCTTCTGCGCCATTTTGAACCGCTGCAGATAGATGCTTACAGGAAAAACGAATATGATCCGGCAAAAAAATATTTTATTCTCTCCTTTGATGACGGACTGCGTGAAATGTATCATACGGTTGCGCCCGTGCTCAACAGAAAGGGAATCCCCGCAATATTTTTTGTAAACCCGGCCTTCATCGATAATAAACAACTTTTTTACAGATATACTGCATCACTGATTATTGAGCATTGTTCCAATCCGGTGAATAAAAAATATCATGCAAATGAATTTTTATCGCTGAAGAAAAAATTGCTGAAAATGGGGTATGCGCAACGTGCGGAAATGGAATCAATTGCAAAGGAGGAAGGAGTGGACATTCCGGATTTTCTATCACAATCACAACCCTATCTTACGCTGGATGAATTAAATAAATTATCCCAAATGGGTTTTACCATCGGTGCGCATAGCATGGATCATCCCTTATATGCCGGTATATCTTTACAGGAACAAGAAAGGCAAACGCTGGAGAGTGTGCGTGCGGTGCAGGAATGGATACATCCTGCATTTAATTATTTTGCATTTCCATTTACCGCTTCCGGTGTCGATGAGCGGTATTTCCGTTTGATGAGCCGCGGTCCGGAAACCCATGTGCATATGCATTTTGGTACGGCGGGATTAAAAAAACCAAATGCAGGGCTTACCGAAAGAATTCCGATGGAAATAGCCGGATATTCCGGAGAAGAAATAGTACGCGCAGAACTGTCTTATTTCCTTTTTAAAAAACGATGGGGATGGCAATAAGAGTGGATACGATAATAATTGGTGCAGGCAGGTCGGGAACTACTTCTGTCTACGAATATCTGGCTGCACATCCGCAGGTGAATTTTTCCATCACTAAAGAATTGCATTATTTCTCACTTCCTGATCTGTTTGCCCGCGGCGAAGGATATTTTCATTCCTTGTTTGAAAATAAAAAGGCACGCATCACCGCAACGGCGGATACCTATCTGTTGGTTGACAAAGCCGCACCCGAACGCCTCAGAAAATATAATCCGGATATGCGCATCATTGTGATGCTCCGCGATCCGGTGGAACGGGCGTATTCCAATTTCAATTATTCGGTGCAATACGGACATGAAAAGCCTGAAACAGATTTTCTGGAAACCATTCAACATGAGCAGGGCATCATTCAACGGGGTGACATTGTGGAGATCAACAACCGCTGTCATTGTTACGGCAGTTTATATTATCAGCATCTGCATTACTGGATGCAGTATTTTCCCAAAGAACAATTTATTATCCATCAGTTAAACGAATTAAAAAGCGATCCGGATGCTTTTTATAAGCAACTGTGTCGCCAACTCTCACTGGATTATTTTCCCTTCGACCATGCCGCAGAATCCTTTAATAGATCCAGTGGCGTAAAAAGCAAATGGCTGCAGCAATTATTGCTGAATAGAAACAGCAAATTGAGAAAAATGATCTCGTTCTGCCTGCGTCCGTTCAGAAATATCATTATCCGTTCAGGGATTATTGATAAAGTTTATGCACTCAACAGGAAGGAAGTGAAAATTATTCCCCTCAATGCAGAACAAGACGCTGTTGCACGTGCGTATTTTAAGGAAGATCTGCAAAAGCTAAAGGAAGAATTGGGTATTGTGATGAGCAGAAAATGATTTTTCGATCAGGCAGCATAGTCTGCAATATCCTTTCTGAATATTTTAGCCTTTTTTCCTTTCTCTTTCCGTTACCGAACTAAATTTTTTCCCTTCAGATTACCTTATTTTGCACTATGAAGTATCGGAGTTTAATACAGATCACCGGTTTGATTTTCGCAGTCGGGATGATTGC
>CAYTFT010000462.1:0-2000 GCA_964437155.1 uncultured Chitinophagales bacterium
CCGCTCTGTAATTTGCACGCATAATTTAATCTTCCGCGGGACGCTGCCGTATAAACTTTAACAGACATAATAATTTCAATATCAGAATGTATTGGAAATTACTGATTCACATCTATCATCCGGGTCTCGCTGAAGATATACTTTAAATCATCATAATTTCAGTGCGAAGACCCGGATGGAGCTTTCTTCTTATTTAGGTTCGGGGATATTAATTCTATCTTTCGCACCGGCAGTGTCTCCGCTCTGTAATTTGCACGCATAATTTAATCTTCCGCGGGACGCTGCCGTATAACACACGGCTGAACCCTGCTTAATAGGATGAGGTATCAGCATAAGGATATCTTTTATCCTTTAATCCAACTCCTGACGGCGAAATAATTATCCCCTTTAATAACTAAGATATACATCCCCGGCGGGAGGCCGGCAACTGAAAATTTTTCAAGCGATGACAACGAATTGCCCTCCTTTATTACAACTCCTGAAACACTGAGAATAGAATAAATAAAATCGTCAGATGGAGCCGTAATGGTGATCATTTCATAAGCAGGATTTGGATCTACCCGGATTTGAAATGCATTGATATCCCCTGTTGAAAGCAGTTCATAATAGTACGCATCTGAAATGCCCGTGCATCCGAAGGCATCCGTAACTTCTACGGTATACGTTCCAGTCTCCGCGGGAATATAAAAACTTTCAGTTGCACCGGCAATTGGTTCACCATCCAGATACCATTGACAGGTGCCGATTGCATCTGTATGCAATGTCCCTGCTGTTTCATAAATATCAGCTACAACAGGCAGATCATGCACAGTTACTTCTATCGAATCAACAGCATCTGTCAGGCAGAAATTTTCTATTGTTAAAATATAAACACCGGAAGCAACCACTGTAATCGATTGCGTGGTATCGCCTGTCGACCAGGTATTGGAAACAGGTGAATCAGATGTGAGTACAAGACTGTCGCCAGCACATAGATCCGTAGGGCCATCAGGGATGATCATCGCTTCGCTCATTGTATCCACTGTTATCAATATTGTATCAGCATGATACATTCCACTACAATCATACGCAGAAGCAATGATCTGCACAGTACTGTCGATGGTATATACAAATGGAATTTCACTTTCAACCGGCGTTCCGTTTACAGTCCAGAATATATCTCCCGACGGGACAAATAAAATGCTCTCATTATAGGCTTCCCATTCAGTAGCATTTCTCCCGGCATTTACATACGCAACTGAACCCGCATGGTTATGAATACCTTGTGTTGACAGCCTGCTCCAGGCCCAACCTTCACATACCGGCTTTGACAATATATTGCATCGGATAACTCCCGAACCCTCATATAAAATTATCTGGGAACTTACCTTTTGTGTTATGCAGCCAAATCCAAATAAGGACACACTATCCATAAAAAAAATAAACCGCCTGCTTGGAGCTGATCCTTTTACGCCAAAGTAATACACGTTTGGATATCCATAATTATTCAAGTCTGTCCACGGGCTCATTATACAATTTTTGGGCACTTTGACAGAATCCGTCGGTATTAATTCCCCGACCGTATCGGGTCCATAATTCGACTGGTAACTTAGGGAATAATCAAATCCAAGGAAACCATTGCTATAGAGCCATGCATACGTATATACGCTATCGAAAAAACAAAAATCAAATCCCAATGGTATCAGATCAGAAATATCCTCATCGGAAAGATAAATAGGGGTAAGTGAATCCACAGGTTCCATTCCAAAAGGAATATTCACAATATTGTATGCAGTAGATTGCCCGATAACTTCAGGCGTCCATTCAATTGTTGCTTCGCCGCAAATGGTAGTATCACCTGACACCCTTACCTGTCCGTTAAGCGCATGCGGGAAAATTAAAATGCAAAAACAAATTAAAATATTAAACGCGTTTCGCACCATAGGTTCAGGTGTTTTCAAGTTGATCTCAAAATTAATCAAATACGAACATATTTTTTCGCACCGGCAGTGTCTCCGCTC
>CAYTFT010000463.1:0-1999 GCA_964437155.1 uncultured Chitinophagales bacterium
TTGGGTAAGATCTTCAGGCAACAAGCCATAAAAATAATCACGCAATAAACGCTTCCCGAAATAACTGCCGCTGCCTTCATCTCCCAGGATATATCCAAGGCTGAATGCCTGTCCGGTTATTGTATTCCCATCATAATAACAGGAATTGGAACCTGTACCCAGAATACAAACTATTCCCGGTATGTCACCACAAACTGCACGCACAGCGCCTTCTATATCAGAATTTACCGAGATTGCTGCCTGTTGAAAAATCGACTCCAAAATTGTGTTTACTCTGGTTTTATTTATTGCATCGCCGCAGCCGGCACCATAAAACCAAAGCATGGAAATGTTTCCCTTGTGCGCAACGATCTCCGGTATTGCAGAAACAATTTCCGTAAATTGGATATCCGTAATAGCATTCGGGTTCAAACCTGCAGAAGTAAAAACAGTTTCTGCGGAAGCATTTCCATCGGTCAAAATCCAGTCTGTTTTTGTTGAACCGCTATCAGCAACGAGTATCATCGGCAGGAATTATTTTTTCATAAACAGCACCTTATCTATCCGGGTGGCATCCATATCCATCACTTCAAATTCATATTGTTTCCAGTCGAGGCGTTCGCCTTCCTGCGGAATATGTTCCAGCTGGTGCAGAATAAATCCCGCAAGCGTATTATATTCGAGTTCATCAAGCATTTCGAATTCCTCTTCCATTTCAAAATATTTAATAAAATCGTAGAAGGGCAACCCGGCGTCAATAAGATAAGAACCATCCTTTCTTTCGATTATCGAATAATCGGGAAGATTTAATTCATCAAATTCACCCACAATTGCTTCCAGCACATCGTTCATCGTAACAAGTCCCTGCACACTGCCATATTCATCGACAACGAGGGCATAATGAATTTTTGATTCCTTGAATTTTTCCAGCACCGAGTAGGCTGTATTATTTTCCGGGATATATTGCACGGGCCGCATCACATCTCTTAAATTATGCAGGCTTTTACTTGCATCTGCAATAAAAAGGTCTTTGATATACACGAACCCGAGAATTTTTTCAAATTCACCATCACACGCCGGATAAATACTGTGGATTTCACTTTTTATATCGGCCAGAATTTTATCCATGGGTTCATTGGCGTCGAGCCAGATGATCTCATTTCTATGTGTCATCAGGCTGCCCACTTTTCGGTCGCCCAAATGAAAAACGCGTTCAACTATATCCTGTTCGATCTCCTGAATGGCGCCTGTTTGCGTTCCTTCCTGAATGATCGCTTTTATTTCCTCTTCTGTAACCTGGTCATCGCTCGAAGCCTTTACACCCATTACCCGAATGAGGAGATCGCTTGCTTTGGTAAGAAACCAGACAAAGGGTTTTGTTACCATCGAAAGCACGAGCATGGGACCTGCCATCACTTTTGCGATAGGTTCGGGAAAGCGCATGCCAATTCTCTTCGGCACCAGTTCGCCAACGATCAGGGAGATCGCCGTGATGATCACCACAACAATTATCAGAGCAACCGAATCGGCATATTCGCCAATAAAGGGAATATTTATGAGCCATGAAGCAACTTTCGATTTGATGGTTGCGCCTGAATAAATACCTGTCAGAATACTGATCAGTGTGATCCCGATCTGGGTAGTACTGAGAAATTTTGCCGGTTCGTTATGTAATGCGAGCGCCCGTTTCGCACCGATGTCGCCGCGTTTTGCAGCGGATTCCAGCCGCACCTTCCTGACGCTCACCATTGCGATCTCCGTCATCGCGAGCACGCCATTCAAAATGATAAGGAATAAAATCAAAAGAAATTCGCTACCCATACGCAGTGGTGTAAAGATAGAGAATGTTTAAGGTTCCGTATTTCAGACAACTAACGGCGGAAGGCACCGTGCAGAAAATCAACTGCAACAGGCGTGTTCAATATCTGAAAGCCTTTACCGTATCGATATATAACCGCACATTCTCCAGCGGTGTATCCGGGTAAACACCATGGCCGAGTTTGGCAATATGTCTGCGTCC
>CAYTFT010000464.1:0-1991 GCA_964437155.1 uncultured Chitinophagales bacterium
CCCGTTTCGGTACCGTCAAACAGAATAAGCGGGTTTGCATTTGCAGTAAGATACGAGTTGCCCACATCACCGATATCATCCACCGTAACTGTAATTGGCGATTGTGCCTGTGCTACATAAAATAAAAGGCAGCAAACTCCGGAAGTAAAAATATTTTTCATGTGCAGTTTCTTCCTGCGAAGGTACTGAAAAAGGAATGTAAGTAACAGGGAAAATGCCCTTTGTAAGAAAAGGAAAAATTTTCATCTGCCTTCTGTGATTATTTAACAACGGCATTCAAAAAATTTCCTTTGCTACTGTCCGGATGTATTAACTTGCAGAATGGTGAAACCGCTGGTATATTTTTTTTGCATAATGATAGTATGTTCCTGTGGAACAAACAGGGATTTACTTTCACCACCTGTCAGGATTCCGGGATTACAGAAGCTTGAAGTTGTAACACCGGCATTTGACGCAACAAAAGGGACAATGTATATATATGAAAGAAAAGATACATTATCTGACTGGATAAATATTAAGACCATTGAAGTGAATGTCGGCCGCAACGGTCTTGCCTGGGACGAAAATTATGTATTTAAATACGCAAGCAGTGAAAAAATAAAACACGAAGGTGATGGATGTTCACCCGCCGGTGTATTTACGCTTGGAAAAATATTCAGTTATTATGCATTGAATGATCTGAAAATGCCCTTTGAACAGGTAGACGAAAATGATCTGTGTGTGGATGATACAACATCTGTTTATTATAATACTTTAATTGACACAGATACTGTGAAACAAAAGGATTATAAAAGTTTTGAAACCATGCAGCGAAAAGATGATCAGTATGCATATGGTGTCTGGGTAAATTATAATACCGGTCCGGTTTCACCGGGAAATGGTTCCTGCATTTTTTTACATATCTGGAAAGATCCTGATACACCCACCTCGGGCTGCACTTCCATGCGCAAAGAAGATATGTTATTTCTGATCGACTGGCTCGATGCAGCCAGACAGCCGGTATTAATTCAATACGCGAAGGTCAACTGATAAACTGCAAAAAAGGTATTTTATTGTTTACAAAAAACGATGGTTTCCGTTTTACCGCCGAAAATTAATTGCAGATAATAAATTCCCGTAGGCAAATCATGTATATTAATTGTATTGGAAGAAATTGTATTTTCCTGTAATATTATTTTTCCTGTTGCATCTATGATCCGGTGAGAAATTATATGTGTATTCGCAGGTCCGTTTACATAAATAAAATCCGCAGCGGGATTTGGAAAAATCCGGAAATTTTTATCGGATAAAGAATTAATTCCAATAGCGGCGGTGTCATAATTTATTTCCCAGCCGATATCGTCGAGTGCAGCCAGTGTAAGTGGTCCCGGATCATAATTCGCATGTGCGGCGGCGGCACTGGGTGTCATCAGTTCATTTTCGTTGCCGACCGGATAATATCCTTCATCCCAATGTGTCATACTTGATCCGAGGGTATACGTGGCAGGCGCATAAATTTTACCGCGTTCGCCGCCATTATCCTCGAGCACATTCGGACCGTTGAACCAGATAACCGGAATGGTAAACAGTGTGCCAAGCGTATCGGAGGGATTGGGAAGATCCAGCAGTGAATTTCCATCAAAATCCTCCAGAAAAGTATCAAAAATGCCGGGCAGCGTATCCAGCTCGGGCCACGGAAACGATGTTACCAGTGGTGCAAAGGAACTGGCGTAAATCATCCCGAACGATCCTTCGCTCCCGGTTTTATTTGCAAGGCTCAGGAATCCGAGTCCATGCCCCATTTCATGCAGACATGTAGAGACAAAATCATATTGTCCCGGCCCCGGATTTCCATCCGTACCAAAATACCAGTTCGCAGAAGTATTGAGGAAAATATTCATATCGGCTTCGCCGGAATTCAACTCCGTTCCGCTGATCGCATTCGCCAGACAGGAGGCATACCAGACATCCGCAACAGGGGCTCCGGGAAAATTGATCTCGCCGTTCGGGAA
>CAYTFT010000465.1:0-1983 GCA_964437155.1 uncultured Chitinophagales bacterium
CTCCCCGGAAAGGCAAAAGGAAAAACTTCAGGAGCAGTCTGTGCAGACAATTGCATTCCGCATAAACAAAGAAAAATTACAGGTAGCATTAATTTCGGCATGATCAGATCCTGTTAAAATTTGAAAAAAGATGGTTAACTTATAAAATTAAGCTGCCGGAATGCGGGAATTAGATGACCTGCGTCACCATTTAAAAGAAAACCTGCAATTGCGGACATTATCCCGTTATTACTATGCAAATATTTTGTAAACGGCCCGTTCACCCGATCACGATCTTTTTCACCATCCGGTTTTCTCCGATCTTACAAACGACAAAATAAATACCTGACGCGGGTGTGTTTTTAAATGTGTACGGCAATGTAATTTTTCCGGATACGGTCCTATTCAAAATTTGCTCTACACTATTGCCCTGCATATCAACCAATTGAATATTGACAGGTGTATTTTCCTGCACTGTCAGATTCAACCGGATATGATCATGGGCAGGATTAGGATAAACGGTAAATGCAGGAAGTATAATTTCCGTATTCAAAACAGGCACGGCCTCAATATTTTCTGTTTTCCATAATCCACCTGCGATACTTCCTGCCCAGATCGTTTTACCGGTCGGATCATTCGGGTCGATCATGATCGTGCGCGTTCTGCCGCCGACATTATCGGGACCTCTTTCGATCCATGGAATATCATTATTGAGTCCGGCAGGATCCATATTTGCCTGCCATATTCCGCGGCCATGCGTACCGGCAACGATGGTAAGATCATTTGAACGTACATTAAGCATGTCGGTTCTTACAAGAGGGAAATTAGAACCGGGTAACCATTGAGTTAATTCACCATTCACATTATTCGTATAAAAAACACCCATTTCCGTTGCTATATAAACAATATGATCATTCAGCGGATGCATTACACTCCAGTAAACAGGAATATCCGGAAGATCCCCTTCAATACATGTCCACGTTGGCTCAAATGCAAGCGCATTTTTACTTTCCCAGATGCTTTGCACATTATAATTAGAATAGGTAACGATCACATGATTTGCATCCTCCTGATCCACAGAGATGCTCGAGCAATATAATGTACTTCCGAAGCCGGTTGCATTGGGCAACATATCCAGCGGATCCAGATTAAAAGGAATAGTAGTTGCATCGGAAGTATATGCATTATCTATTCTGTAAATATCACCAACGCCGGTTGTTCTTCCCATAAATACAACACCCGGTGCTGCGGGTGATGAGCCTATCGCAGATAATATTCCGTTTACGGCAGCAGCTTTTACCCATTCACTGGAATCGGCAGTTGCTGCATTGGAAAATCTCCATAAACCCTTATTACTGCATTGGTATAATACCTGCGGATCAGTAGCATCCACAGCAAACGGATTAATGAACAATACATTGCCATCGGTAAGTTTGTGATTCATGATGGATACCGGAAATTCCATTCCTCCGTTATCAAATCTGAATAATCCCCGGAATTGTGTAGCCGTATAAAACTTATCGGGTTCCATAAAATTAAACCCGGTAAAAGCACCATCGGCACCCGAAACAAATTTACCTTCGCTCATTCCATAATCGTATAAATAAGGAGTACCGTTATCCTGTGTGCCGCCCATTACCTGCGGATTATTTTCAAACGGATGTAATGCCACCGAATAAAACTGTGTTACATTATATCCTTTGTTGCGGTTATAAATAAACGGTGTTTCACCGGTAAAATTTGTTGTGCGCCAGATACCTCCGTCATTGCCAAAATACACTTCATCTGAATTCCTGAATACTATTTCATGCTGATCAACATGTACATATCTGATCAGAGTGCTGTCGAGTCCGCCGGAAGTCATTTGTTCCCATGTGTCACCACCGTTTCTTGTGCGCCAAATATTTAATCCGCCCATTGCGACAACATCTGCATTGGCAGGATCGACCGCAAGCGAAAGATCGTACCATGCCTGCTTGGCAGCAAATTCATAATTATTTTCAG
>CAYTFT010000466.1:0-1981 GCA_964437155.1 uncultured Chitinophagales bacterium
GAGTTTCAGCGCAACAAGATCCGGAGTTACCTGTCCGATGGTTACACCTGCAGTATCGGATAATGCATTGTTGGCGAGATATCTGAACTGATTGGATTTCATTTTTACTTCACCCCAGAACATGGTTCCGTCTCCTTCAAGTCCGTGAGAAGTAACCGTGGCAATTCCTTTGAGCGTGGCTGCATTTTCATACATATCAAAGGGAGTCATACCCTGCGTAACGATCATCTTGTCTTCATAAGGCAACCAGCGTGTGGATACTCCGGCATTCGTTACTTGCGGAAATTGTACACCGGATTCTGTTTTTGTAACAAGAAAATCATCCACTTTCGCAATGGTTGAATCCGGAAAAAATAAAATATCCTTTGACTGGGAATGAGAAGCCATAAAATCGATGGCACCTGTTCCACGCAATCCCTGGTTGCTGAGCGAAATATTGCCTGTATATTTTCCGATATTTCCGTACGTGGGATAACCGCCGGCCGGTGTTGTTGTTTTAAATCCGAGAGACCTGTCCTCCTGCAGTTTAAGCGATTCCCTGAAATCAGGGAAGATACCCGCCGAGATCATCGTCCCGTCAAATTTCACCTTTCGGTAATCCAGCGAATCGGAACTCTCGAGCGTGAAGGGATCCAGTTTGAAATAAAATTTTTCTTTATCATAAACATTGTGGAACACTTCCGGTTTGTCATAATCTGCCACGGAGTAATCGTAGGTTGTAAAAATGGAATATTCAGGATATTTTACTTTACTCGATTTATTATCTGTTTTATCGATCTGCAGTCTGCCTGATGTTACACTGATATTTGTTTTTACCGGCAGATACAGCGGGTTCCCGTTATCATCAATTTCAGTGGATTCCACATACAGGATCATACTATCCACTTTATTCATTTTAATATTGAACGTATCATAGCTGAAATAAAAATTCTGTCCTTTGAAGTCGATATTCCCGGAAACTATTGTTCCGTCAAAAAGCATATCCCTGTTTTTCTTTACCGTCAGTTTATCATTGAGCGGGTAAATAAGCACAAACTGTGAGTCGCTGAGATAAAATTGTTTGATACCATTAATATCCAGGTCGTAATTTGTAAGATTGAGCGTTGCGTTATTATTTTTTGTGAGGGAAGGGATGGCGATAATATCATAATCTTTTTTACCGGCTGATTCAAATACATAATTAAAAGTTTTATCCTTCACGATCACCAGTTCCTTTTCCTTGTCATAAAAAATAAATCCTTCCTCCACCAGTTGCAGGAGCAGGGTTTGAATTCCGTCCACCGTAAGCGACGGATTCAGTTCCTTTGCCAGTGCAAGGGTTGGAATTTCACGTGTTTTATATAATTCGCAATAGCGTTTGATCTTGACCAATGGCTGATAAGTGGAAACACCCCGCACGCGGTCAAATAATTTAGCACTGAAAAGATCCTGGCTTTCAAACCAGCTCATTTTATTTCCGGCGCCTTCGATATTGCGGAGATTGATGAGTGTATCCCCCAATGCCCAGGTAATATTATCCACCTTGGCATCTATCTTATGGTAGGAACTGTAAAACATGAGGCTGGAAAAACCTTCTCCCTGCCGCGTGATATTTATTTTACCCAGCATTCCGTCGTAATGCAGGGATACGTCATGATGATAAATGGAATCTTTTTTACCGACGCGTATTACCACCTGACAATCTTTTGAATAAACGGAAGTGGCAGGTTCAACTAGAAATGTTTTTGAAAGTGCATATAATGCCGGGGAACCATTCGGATTTTTAAAGCGCATTTCTGCAAGTGTGGAGTCGTCACCGCTGCCGATGATCTGATTCCCTTTCAGAAAAAATCCGCCCTTATAATCCACGTTCACTAAAATATCCTTGACAACAAGTTCTTTATTATACGTTCTGAACTGCGGGTAATCACTTTTAGAAGGTTCGTTATTGGTGATCAATCTGTCAGTAAGTGATCCTTTGAGCGGTTTACTGAACATACCT
>CAYTFT010000467.1:0-1979 GCA_964437155.1 uncultured Chitinophagales bacterium
ATGATGCAACATTTGATCATACAAAGCAGGTATTTCTTTCCAGCGGAGTGATCCTGAATGCCGGTGATCATTTTGCCATAAAACCCAATATGCTGATCAAAATGGCACCACATGAGCCGGTTCAGGTGGATCTTAATGTAAATCTGATTTTTAATAATACACTGATGGTGAGTGGCGGTGTGCGTTCCAATATGAGTTTTTCAGTAGCTGCGGAATATATGCTTACACTGGATAATGCCCTGCGTTCGAATGATCTTGGCATCGGGTATTCCTATAATACGATGATGGGGGATGATGCCATTTTCCTCAGCCCCTCACACGAAATATTCATCATTTACCGCTTTAATAAACATAATACAAGCATTAAAAATCCAAGGTTCTTCTGATTCAGCGCGTTATGAAAACAGTGAAAGTATTTTTTGCGGCGGTTCTTATGCTTCAGTCAGTGGCGATGATGGCACAGGATGATCTCCTGAAAAAGGCCGACCGGTTGTATGCGCATAATGCCTATAGTGAAGCCGCCGATATTTATATCACTTACCTGCAACAATCCTATAATTACGATATCAATTACAAACTTGCAGAATGTTACCGGAACATGCATATGCTCAGCGATGCGGTGCACTGGTACAAAATATTAATGGATCAGAATAATGCAGATGCAGCGACCATATATAATTATGCGGTTTTATTAAAAGCAAACGGTAATTATAAATCTGCAAAAAACTGGTTCCTGAAATATGCAGCCTATAACGAAGATGGATATTATATGGCTTCAACCTGCGACTGGGCCATGGCAAACGCGGGGAAACCGCAGTATTTTATTATCGATACCATAGGAATAAATACACCCATGTCGGAAATGACACCCACCTTTTTCAAAAAGGGATTTATCTATTCAGCAACTGCCGGCGACAAGATCAATGTTTCTACGGGCATGCCATATTATGATCTGATTTTTGCGGAGCCTGCCGGCGATACAGCATGGAAAACCTCTCCCCTTGGTAATTGGGTTAACTCAGAGATGCATGAAGGCGCTCCGTGCTATGACATCAATTCCAAAATACTTTATTTCACAAGAAATAATCATTATAAAAACAGAACGATTCGTTCCGGTGACGGGAATGTAAATCTCGAATTGTTTTTCTCTGCATTTACAGAAGGCGATTTCTCTAAACCCAGACCCACTACACTGAATTCAAATGATTATTCGGTAGGGCAGCCGGCAATTTCACCCGACGGAAATATTATCATTTTTGTTTCAGACAAACCAGGTGGAAATGGCGGCACCGATCTTTATTATGCGGTGAAAAAAGGCGGTGTATGGGGACAGGCAATAAATATGGGCGACGCAATTAATACGAAGGGAAATGAATTATTTCCTTTCATGACCAGCGATGGTACATTGTATTTCGCGAGCGATTATTTACCGGGTTTCGGCGGGCTTGATATTTTTAAAAGTACAAGAATTTCCAGTTCATGGTCAGTGCCCGAAAATATCGGTGCACCGGTTAATTCACCACAGGATGATTTCGCATTTATACTCCGTAACGGTGCAGGATATTTTACATCCAATCGTCCCGGCGGGAAAGGCAGCGACGATATTTATCAGGTGACACAATTACTCGGTCTTACCAGAATCTATGTGTATGATACAAGCTTAAAACCTGTTTCAAAAGCACGTGTGACCCTGGTGGAAAGTCCGAAAACACAAACCATTTGCGAAACAGATGCAACCGGATATGGAGATATAAGTTCAGTGATCGGTCCCGGCATCTCCATACGTATTGCACGCGAAGGATTTCTGGATAAAACAATTTCCAATGTGGGCAATTTAAGATCCAGCAACGGTGTATTACCGGTTGAATTACAGCCATTACTCGGCGACCAGGAACATACTCCTGAAAAGCCGGTAGAGGAACCTGTTCACGAAGGCAACTGATCTTCTGGTTTGCTGCATGCCAATCAGTTCCCTGCAT
>CAYTFT010000468.1:0-1973 GCA_964437155.1 uncultured Chitinophagales bacterium
CGGCGCTCAATCTTGCCAAAGAAGCCTTTGAGATGGGCATTTGGGCAAAATATAATGTAAGGCTTATCGGAGTGGATATAGAAGCCATCGACCGGGCCGAGAATCGGGAATTATTCCGTCAGTTAATGGTGGAACTGGGCATCAGCGTCGCCAAAAGTCATGTTGCCAATTCATTTCTGGAAGGAAAGGAATTTGCGCAACAGATAGGGTTTCCACTGGTGATCCGCCCTTCCTTTACCCTTGGCGGAACCGGCGGAGGTTTTGTAAAAAACAAGGAGGAACTGGATGGCGCCCTTATGCGCGGACTTACGGCTTCTCCTACACACGAGGTGCTGGTAGAAAAAGCTGTATTGGGGTGGAAGGAATTTGAGCTCGAATTATTGCGCGACTCTAACGATAATGTAACCATCATTTGTGTGGTGGAAAATCTTGACCCGATGGGCGTGCATACCGGCGACTCAATAACGGTTGCACCTGCAATGACGCTGAGCGATACCTGTTATCAGAATATGCGGAACCTCGCCATTAAGATGATGCGGGCAATGGGCAATTTTGCGGGCGGATGTAATGTACAGTTTGCCCAGGACCCCGTGACCGAGGATTTAATTGCGATAGAGATAAATCCGCGTGTTTCGCGATCATCGGCCCTTGCTTCGAAAGCTACCGGATATCCTATTGCGAAGATCGCAGCCAAACTTGCGATCGGGTATAATCTGGATGAATTAAAAAATCAGATCACTAAATCCACTTCCGCCTATTTTGAACCCGCCCTCGATTATGTTGTGGTGAAAATGCCGCGCTGGAATTTCGATAAATTTCCCGGCGCGGATGATACACTCGGTTTGCAGATGAAAAGTGTGGGCGAGGTGATGAGCATCGGACGCAGCTTTCAGGAAGCACTGCAAAAAGCCTGTCAGAGTCTCGAAAATAATAAGATCGGACTGAGTGGTGAAAAAGGATTTTATAAATCGTCGCAGGAAATTATCGAGAGCCTGGCAAAACCACACTGGGACCGCATATTTAATATTAAAAAAGCGATGGACCTCGGTGTTCCGGTGCGCACAATCCATAATCAAAGTCTCATCGATAACTGGTTTCTCCTCCAGATTCAGGATCTGGTGAAAATTGAAAAAGAACTGCGCAGATACCAGTTGAATAATATCCCGAAAAAATTATTGATCGAACTGAAACAGAAAGGATATAGTGATCTGCAAATTGCAAATACCCTTGGCAATTGTACGGAGGAAGAAGTATATAATTACAGAAGAAATATCGGTATCAAACGCACGTATAAATTAGTGGATACTTGTGCGGCTGAATTTGAAGCGAAGACGCCGTATTATTATTCCACTTTCGAAGATGAGAATGAAAGCGTGGTTAGTGACAAGAAAAAAATAATTGTGCTTGGCAGCGGCCCAAACCGTATCGGCCAGGGAATTGAATTTGATTATTGCTGTGTGCATGGAGTGCTCGCCATAAAAGAAAGCGGGTATGAAGCGATCATGGTGAATTGTAATCCGGAAACTGTTTCAACGGATTTTGATATCGCCGATAAATTATATTTCGAACCGGTGTTCTGGGAACATTTATGGGAGCTCATCGAACATGAAAAGCCGGAAGGCGTGATTGTGCAGCTCGGCGGCCAAACCGCTTTGAAACTTGCAAAACAATTGCACGAAAAAGGTATTAAAATAATCGGCACTTCTTATAACGATATGGATATTGCCGAGGACCGCGGGAGATTTTCAGATCTGTTAAAAGAGCTGGAAATTCCATATCCCGAATACGGTGCGGCAACAACCGTAGAGGAAGCCATTGAAGTAGCACATCGCATCGGCTATCCGGTGCTCGTGCGGCCGAGTTATGTATTAGGCGGGCAGAGAATGCGCATCGTTATCAACGACGAAGAACTGGAGCGCAGTGTTATCTCCATCCTCAAACATTTTCCGGATAACCGCATTCTCATTGACCAT
>CAYTFT010000469.1:0-1952 GCA_964437155.1 uncultured Chitinophagales bacterium
ATAATAAGCAAACGATTGCTGATACTTTTGGAGCCTTCCAGTGTAATTAATCCGTGCAGTGGCGTTTCGGGCGCCTGTATTTTCCATTTCATTGCAATCCGCTATAAAAATTCAATGCCGTTTCGATCACGTCTTCGTGTACAGCAATATCAAAATCACAGGCACCGATATTTTTCAAAAGACTGAACCGGATAGAACCGCTGACATTTTTTTTATCGGCGCGCATAAAATCGATGAGTGCAGCAGCAGGAATTTTTCCTACAGGATAATTTTCAAAATACCGGAAAATGGTATTCGTGATCTCTGTTAATTCGGGTTCAGATAATTTGTGCAGGTGATGGGAAATCCATGCTTCACACACCATTCCGATGGCTATCGATTCGCCGTGCAGCAAAGGGTCTGCATCATGCTGTAGCGACCACGATTCAATAGCATGCCCGATGGTATGTCCGAAATTCAGAATCTTTCTGATCCCGGCTTCCAGCGGATCGGCTGTTACGATCTGTTTTTTGATTTCAACGGATCCGGCGATAACGCGCATCCATTGCCTGTGATCATGCAGATCAATATGCTGTATTTCCTTCCAGTAATTGTGGTCGGCAATGAGTCCGTGTTTTAATACTTCTGCAAATCCGCTGCGCAATTGTCTGTAGGGCAATGTTTTTAAAAATCCGGGATAAATAAAAACATACTCCGGGTCATTAAAAACACCAATGATATTTTTTAAATTTTTATGATCAATTCCCACTTTCCCGCCGACGGAAGCATCCACCTGCGATAATAAGGTTGTCGGCATCTGAATAAAATCAAATCCGCGTTTAAATGTGCCGGCGATAAATCCGCCGATGTCACCAACGACACCACCACCGAGATTGATCAGGAGCGACGAACGATCAGCGTTACATTTGATAAGTTCTTCCCACAGATAACAGCAGGTTTCAATACTTTTAAAATCTTCTCCCGGAGGAATCATCAGCAAATGATGATCGGGTAAAAAGCGCTGCAGGATGGGATAACAATATTCAGCCGTATGTGCATCCGTCAGAACAAATATGGAAGAATACTTTTTATTTTCAATAAATTCGAAAACGGGTGCTTTTTCAATTATTGATTCCGAAAGAGAAATAGTATAACCGGCAACATACAATTCCATTTTATAAAATTTTGTTGACCGACCAGGCCTCCGGGCGTTCGCTGAATAATTTTTTCGTTTCGCTCCAGGTTGATTTGAATAATTCGGAATCCCGGTAATGGTCGAGCGCTTCGAGCGACTCCCATATAGAGATGGTCATAAATACGGAGGGTTGCACCACATCCTGGCAAAGGTCGACACCTTTACATCCTGGAAATGCTTCGATCAATGGCTGCGCGCGGCGAAAAACAGAAACAAATGTATCTGTCTTATCGTGTTCAAAGGTCATTTTTACAATACGGATAATCATTCAAATTCTATTTGTATAATATTGTCAAGATGCAAACCTAATAATTGGGAAGCATTTCCCTTGTTGATAGCGATCTCCAGATATCCCGCTTCATTGAACCTACATAACCGCTCCCCTTCCGGAACATCACTATATGTGGAAACAAGGGTATGCAGTTCTTCCTGCCGTTTGTAATTGATGATAAAATTTCTTCCGGCACGGGCTTTTTCAAAACGTTCCTTTGTAACATTAATGATCAGGTTACCAAATCGGTCGATATACACAATATTTGCCCTGATCATAAAATTATTTTCCGGCGGGCGCAAATAGGTGCGGGTTTCGAGTGCCGATAATGGCTTGCCGAGCGATGCCGGAGATTTACCGGTGAGCATGTCGGTTGCTGCGGATATTAAAATTTCCAGAATACCGGCATTTGCATTTCCACCTGCATCCTGATTCAATTCAATGATCTGCTGCGGCTGCTCATCCAGCAATAAGGAAAATAATCCGTTATCGACGCCGATAAAATAA
>CAYTFT010000470.1:0-1943 GCA_964437155.1 uncultured Chitinophagales bacterium
ACATATAGGTTCACAAAGAATTTATGATCTGCGATTGTCACGGATCGATGCGCATCTGGATCATCTCGACGGGTTTACAGTTGCATGTATTGATGTTACTGCCCGTGCGAACGAACTTCAGTCTGTATTCGAACTGAGTGAACACCACAGGCAATTTCTGGCATATACAAATACAGGTGTTATCATACACCGCAATGGCAGGATCGTGTATGCAAACAGTCAGGCAGATGCAATGGTTTTTATGCCGGAAGGAGAAACGCTTGTGGGGAGAGAGATATGGAATTTTGTATCAAAGGAATTTTCCGGAGTGGTTGCCGATCGCATACGTCAGTTGACCGAACAAAAACAGGTGGTAAAACCGCTTGAAGAAAAACTGATCCGGACAGATGGATCATTGATCGATGTGGAAGTGTTCGCATATCCTGTTACCTATGCCGGATCATTTGCGATCAAAACGATCATTACGGATATCAGTTACAGAAAGGCCGCTGAGCAGATGCTGATAAAAAGCCGCGAACAATATTTTACGCTTGTAGAAAATCTCACTGATGTTGTTTTTCAAACGGATACTGAAGCGCGGTTCAATTTCCTTAACCGGTCATGGGAACGGCTTACCGGATTTTCCAATGCGGAAACACTCGGAATTTCCTGCTTTGAATTTTTGCAACATCCGCAGAATACAGAAATTTTTTATCAGAAGGTGCGGAAATTACTTGTATACGGACTGAAAGACTTTCAATATGACCTGTTATTAAAAACGAAGAGCGGAGGTCAGAAATTTGTTGAGGTAAGTTTAAAGCCAATTTATAACGAACAGAATATCATCACGGGCATCAATGGTATCATCCGGGATATACATACAAAAAAGATGGCGGACATGGAGGTGCGCAGAATTCAAAAAACATTAAAGCACCATCAGAATACACTTGTATCGCTTACAAAGGAGGAATCTATTATCAGCGGTGATCTTTCTTCAGCGCTGAACAGGATTGCGCAGATCACCGCAGAAACAATTCAGGTGAGCCGCGTAAATATCTGGGAATTTGATGATGATTACCGCCAGCTTACCTGTCGTGTGAATTACGACCGTGATACCCGGACATTTATTGATTGCACCAGTTTCAAATATGATCAGTTCCCGTATTATTTCAAGACGTTACTGAACGACCGGATGATAATATCGGATGATGTAATGCTGGATCAGCGTGTGGAAGAATTTAAAGAAATTTATCTGCAGCCCGAGCATATCATTTCTATGATGGATATTGCGATTTCAAAGGGCGATAAGATCTGGGGTATCATTTGTCTGGAGAGCCGGTTTGCGTATCATAAATGGACATTGGAAGATCAGTCGTTCGGACGTTCTGTTGCAGATTTTATTTCACTTGCATACGAAAGCAGTGTATTAAAATTAACGAAGCAGCAATTAGGTAAAAAGGAGGAATTATACCGCACATTAGTTGAACAGGCAACAGATGCGATCATCATGCTGGATGAAAATGATAATTTTATTGAATTCAATAACAGCATGTGTGAAATGTCGGGATATACACGCGATGAATTGCAACGCATGAACCTCAAAGATCTGATCCCTGAAAGATTTTTTAAAAATCAGGAACAAAAGAAATTACCCGGCAGGAATTATAACCGCTTTTTCGGTGAACGTGTGTTCCTGATGAAAGGAGGTGAGGAGCGTTTTGTGGAGATCAGTGCAGTTGCTTTTCCTGACGGGAAAGTGCAGGGCATTGCGCGGGATATCACAGGCCGAAAGAAGCAGGAACAGGCGCTGACAGACAGTGAGGCTCGCCTGGAACTTGCATTAAAAGGCGCTGATCTGGGAACATGGGATTTTTATATTGAAGAAAATATCATGGTGCACAACCGGCACTGGGCAGAAATGCTCGGATATTACTTTGAAAATACGGTTGTAAATAAGCAGTTCT
>CAYTFT010000471.1:0-1943 GCA_964437155.1 uncultured Chitinophagales bacterium
TTTGGGATTTTAACAGTAAACAATGCGAGATAAAAGACCCAGATGAAAAAAATGCTTCCTCAAGCGAATGCTGTACAGTATAAAATCGCCGGAAAAAATCTATGAAATAAAGTGTATCGGTATAATTGAAGGTACGGTGTTTAAATCCGGATAACCGCTGCAGATCCTTTTCAGTATGCCCGCGGATAAATGCATACGGAGCATTATCCATTAAAGAAAATAATTCCGTCGCTTTATTGATGATCGTTTTTCTTTGTCCCCATGCAAGCATGGCCGTCCAGAATCCGGTAATCTCAATATCCTGTAAAAGCGTATATCGGTGAGGAATGGAAACAGGATCATTCTCAATGAAGTGTACTGCGTTATACATGCTTACCTTCTTTTCGAGCAATGCACGAATTCCCTCAAATGCAGAGAAACCATTTTCAGCTTGGCCGGGTTGGCGCTTCATGCGATCCATTATCTCCTGAAATTGGTTCTGATTGCACCTGTGATTTTGATTCAGGATGTTGTTTGTGCAGTTTAATTGCTCTTACGGAGAAACGTAATCCCACGATTAGGGAGATCATTGCACCGAGATATAATCCCCAGGTATAATTCTGAAAAAGAAAGAAATCATAAAATCCATGCAGCAGGGTGGCCATCAAAAATCCTCTGAATAAAATAGACCGTTCGTTTTGTTTGTTGAATTTCGCGAGTCCTACAAAATATCCCATCACTGCTGCAAAGGTTGCATGCGCAGGTACTGCTGTAACTGCACGTAATCCTGCGGTTCCCCATGCTGCTCCTAACGTGTCTGCGCCGAAAATATACATCAGGTTTTCAATTGTTGCGAATCCCATTCCTACCATCACCGCATAAATGATCCCGTCATAGGGTTCGTTAAAGGAAGGTTTCCTGTAAGCATAATACCGGAGAAAAATATATTTCGAAAATTCTTCGCTTGCGGCAATGATCACGAAAGTATATATCGCAACAGAAAGTAAGGAAGGGCCATTGCTTCCCGGAACAAATGCCGGTAAAAAACTTTCAAGAATAATGGCAGGAAGTACGCTGAAGCATCCGGCAAGAAAACTCATCAGCAAAATACCAAATGGTTCACGGTCATTTTTATCCTTCGAATAAAAATAAATAATGATCGCTGCTGCCGGCCCGATCGCGAGGGCAAATAATGCAAGTGTCATGAAATCCATCTGCTTAAATTGTTTTTATCACCGGACCCATTGAACAGATAAATCCGGATATACACTTAAAAATATAATCAACTATTCAATGCTGCATCCAGATCAGCGATAAGATCCCCTGCATCTTCCACGCCCACACTCAGGCGGATCAGAGAATCCACAAGTCCGTTTTTCAAACGCTCTTCCTTCGGTATTGAAGCGTGCGTCATACTTGTCGGATGCCCGATCAAACTCTCCACACCACCGAGACTTTCGGCCAGGGAGAATAAATGCGTGGAGGATAATATTTTCTTTGCCGCAGCAAAATCATCCCCTTTTAAAGTAAAGGACACCATTGCACCAAACATGCGCATTTGCTTTTTAGCAACTGCATGATTGGGATGATCTTCAAATCCCGGCCAGTATACTTTTTCTATTTTTGGGTGATTGCGTAAATGACGGGCGATTTTTTCTGCGTTCTCGCAACTTCTCTGCACACGTAAATGTAATGTTTTGATACCGCGCAGTATCAGAAAACAATCCTGCGGACCAGGAACGGCACCGGTCGCATTCTGAATAAAATATAATCTATCTGCAAGATCTTTATCTTTTACGATCACCGCACCGTGAATAACATCACTGTGTCCGCCGAGATATTTTGTTGCAGAATGAATTACAATATCGGCACCCAGATCAAGCGGGTTCTGCAGATAGGGCGAAGCGAAAGTATTATCCACACAAACAAGAATGCCTTTTTGTTTTGCGATCGCACAAACGGCC
>CAYTFT010000472.1:0-1942 GCA_964437155.1 uncultured Chitinophagales bacterium
ATAGAACAATAATTCAATATTATAGATACTAATTTATTAAAAAAAATTTCTATAAGATTGTAAATCAATCAAATATAAAATTTAATTCCAGATTTTATATATTCGTACAAACTTCTGTTAACATTATGGCTGTCCCTAAACTGATTCGTTTGTATGAAGGATTTGATCCGGAAGCCCGTGTCAGGTTCAGGGAGATGGTGAACAGCCCTTTTTTTAACCGGAGGGTAAAACTGATCCGGTTGCTCGCATATATTCAGGATGATGCAAGTGAAGGATGGAACAAGCAGGCGGCCTTTAGTACTATTTTCGGGGAACGCACATTTGATGAAATTCAATTGAACAATCTGGTCAGCGACCTTTATAAACTGGCAGAATATTTTTTATCACTGGAGCAATTCGAAAAAAACCACTCTCTGCGCGAACAGATGCTGATTGAAAGCCTGATCGAAGGAGGCGACCGCTCGATTGTCGAAAAACGGGTTGCCAGAAAATCAGGACATTTTAAGCCTGCAGGCGCCTATCCACAGTTTGCAAGGCATATACTTGCAGACCGGTTTCGATTTCAGCATTCCCGCACCATTGACAATTCTGATCTGATCGCCGGGCGTGAGCTGCTGCAGCAATTGTATGTTGCCGAGCAGTTGAAGATCTGGTGTGAATTACTGAACCGGTCAATGGTCATGGCGGCGCACGTTGATGAAGCCAAACTGTCCATATTCAACCGGACACTGGACCTCCTCCTGCCGGAAAGCGCCGACAATGCTATTGTGATCCTCTATCATCCGGTATTTAAATGGATGCAGGAACCATCGGATGATGAATGGTATGCGGGATATACTGAAAAATTACTTCAGCATATCGGAGATATTCCTGCAGAGGATGCCCGTGAATTATGTAATTATGTTCAGAACTATTGTGTGAAAAGAATCAATGAAGCGCGTCCGGGTTTTTTGCAGGAGTTATTCAGGCTTTTCAAACTGATGCTCGACCTTGATCTGTTGCGCGAAGGAAACCATATTCCGCAATGGACATTTAAAAATATTGTTACAGTGGGTGTTCGCTTAAAAGCGTATGGCTGGACAGAGCAATTTATTCATACCTATTACAAATTACTGCCACCGGAAGAACGCGAGAATGCCTATCAATATAATTTGGCGGTATTTTATTATGAAAGCGGTGATCCTGACAACGCGCAGGCATTGTTAAATAAAGTTCAGTTTACGGACCCGATCTATTATCTCGATGCAAAATGTATTTTGCTGAAGATATACTTTGAGGCCAATGCCTTTGAGCCGCTGTTCTCTCTCCGCGATTCGGTAAAAATATATCTTATGCGAAACAGGATTCTTAATAAAGGACAAAAGGCGCAGTATATGAATCTGTTCGCCTTTACTGCCAAATTATTTAAATTAAGGATCGACCGCGGGATTGCAGGCGCGGATAAATGGAAAAAAGATTTCAGAAAACTATTGAGTGATGTTGCACATCAGCCGGCTGTTGCAAACAAGCAATGGCTTGAACAACAGATCAATATGTTATTGTCTGCAAAATGATCAGAGATCTCGTTTTTTTGTAATAAAATAGGTGATACCGCAGAAAATAACTGCATAGGAAAATCCAACTGAAAGCGCCAGCGCCGTCGGTGCCGCTGCCGGAGGTTCCTGGCCGCCGCTCATCACATGTTCAACAGGAAAAGGGACCAGCTTCAGAAAATAGGTTGCCACCGGCATAAAATCACCAAATCCGTCAGGCAATATTGCCTCACGTAAGATTACATCGACAGGAAATAAAAAAATAAGAAATATGATGACGGCAAGTCCCGTTCTTTTAAAAATGGTGCCGAATAAATAACCCATTGTCATGATACCAAGCGACTGTATAAAGTAGGCAAATACAAATCCGCCGTGTCCGAAGAAATTTGTTTTATTATCCGGGGAGGAAT
>CAYTFT010000473.1:0-1940 GCA_964437155.1 uncultured Chitinophagales bacterium
AGCTGCAGACCTTCGATACCTGGTTGAGCACCAACGCCGGGCGCGTCCCGCTGGGGACCCGCAGTTTCCTGCAATAAAAAAACCGAAAGGATTTTTCCCTTCGGTTCTTAAAATGTATGTAAGATTTAATTTTTCTGATCAGACATTCATCATCACCGGCATTACCAGCATAAGCAGATCTTCAGATGCATCGCTTTCTGTCGGCAATAATAATCCCGCACGGCTTGGCGTACTTAATTCCATCCGGACCTCTTCATTATCCATTGCATTCAGCATTTCCAATAAAAATTTTGCATTGAATCCGATCTCCATATTATCGCCTTCATAAACACAATCGATACGCTCGTTTGCTTCATTTGAAAAATCTATATCCTGCGCACTGACCATCAGTTCATTTCCCTTTATTTTTAAAATTACCTGATGCGTTGTTTTATTGGAGAAAATGATCACACGGCGCAGGGTATTTAAGAAATCTGCACGGTTGATCGTCAGGCGGTTCGGGTTTTCTGTGGGAATTACCGCATTATAATCCGGATACCTTCCTTCGATGAGGCGGCAGGTCAGCTTCACATTATTATAACTGAAAAATGCGAAGGAATTGTTATAGGAAATTGTAACCTGCGTTTGCTCGCCCGGAAGATTTGACTTTAATAAATTCAACGCCTTTTTCGGCATGATGAGGGATGCGGGATTATCGGTTTTCGCATCGGTCCTTCTGTAGCGGACCAGTTTATGTGCATCTGTTGCAACGAAATTAATTCCGTCCTTATTCAGCTGAAATAAAACACCGGTCATCGGCGGACGTAATTCATCATTACCTGTTGCAAATGCAGTTTTATTGATCACTTTTTGTAATACACCTGACGGTAAATTGATATCCGATAATTTATCATCACTCGATACTCTCGGAAAATCATCACCGTTCTCTCCGTTCAGTTTGTATTTACCGCGGTCGGTAGTTATTTCAACCGAACAGGTATCTTCATCAATAGAAAAGGTGAGTGGTTGTTCCGGTAATGTCTTCAGATACTCAACCAATATCCGTGCAGGGATCGCCACTTTTCCGGTTGACTTCGATTCAATATCCATCCATGTAGTGATGGAAGTTTCAAGATCAGTTCCGGATATGGTCAGCTTGTTTTTTTCTACTACAAATAAAAAATCTTCCAGGATCGGTAACACAGTATTGGGGCTTATTACACCATTTACAGTTTGCAGATTGCGCAATAAGGCGGTTGTACTTACAATAAACTTCATGTTCTTTTAAATTTTCAAGTATGGCAAAGTTAAACATTCAGGTCAATACTGTTTTCAACAAATGGTGGATTTCAAATTATATTTGACCTATGCATTTTAAGCAGTATTTTGTCGTGCTAACAAGTGGTTTCCTCTTGTTCTGTAATACAGCCGCAGCGCAGGTTTCAGAAACACCATTCACTGTTTCTCTCGAGGAAGTTACCTTTCCCGAATGGCCGGGTTTACATTCTTCTGTTTGGGGAAAATGGGATGAGCGCTGGATCTTCATGACAGGGCGCACGGGCGGAATGCATGATATGTTGCCACCCGATCCGTTCCCGGTTACGCAGGCAAATGACAGGATTTTGCTGTTCGATCCTGTCTCCGGTGATCAATGGGATGCCGGAACTAGTACACTTCCCGACCCGGTGCGCGACCAGCTGCGGTCAACCAATGCACAATATTTTCAGCGCGGACAATATCTGTATATCATTGGCGGGTACGGAAAGGATACTGTTTCGGGTACGTTTGTCACGTTTCCGGATCTGCTTGCGGTTGATCTCGATGCACTGAGTACGGCAGTATTATCCGGTGCGGATATTTCGCCGGCATTCCGGCAATTTTCTGATACATTGTTTTGTGTAACGGGTGGTGAGATACAGGTGATGAATGATAAAATATATCTTTTCGGGGGACAGGTTTTT
>CAYTFT010000474.1:0-1935 GCA_964437155.1 uncultured Chitinophagales bacterium
TGCTCCGCGACAGAGATGCGGTTAAATCACAAAAGGTGATGAAAGCAATGCTGCAAATGAATAAGATCGATATCGCAACTTTGATCGAAGCATATAATTCGTGAATGCCAAATATGCATGATCGCATCGAAGTTTACCTGAAATTATAATCCTGAAATATGTGTTTTTCGGCAGGAGCCAGTTTTATCGCGGGGACCACACTAACGACAGCGGGTATCATAGCTGTAAAAAAAACTAAGGACAGGAAATTCATTGCCTTTGCTGCCATTCCGCTCATCTTCGGCGTGCAGCAATTTTCCGAAGGATTTGTCTGGTTATCACTAACAGGGAAAACAGACTCCGGAATCCTGCAACCGGCGATGTATATTTTTTTGATTTTCGCACAGGTTGTATGGCCGGCATGGGTTCCGGTTTCGGTATGGCTGCCGGAAAAAAACACCCGCAGAAAAAAGATCATCGGAATCATAATATTATTTGGAATGCTGGTTTCGGTATACCTTGCGCGTTGTCTGATGGTATATCATGTTGAGGCTGTAGCCGAAAATTACCATATCCGGTACAAACTGTATTTTAATCATCAAAAAACAGGTTACTCAGGGTATTTTTATCTGATACCAACGATTCTGCCATTATTTGTTTCAAGTGTTCCGCGCATGTATTGGATCGGGATTTTCGTTCTTGCTTCCTTTCTCACAACCCGATATTTTTTTCATGATGAACTGATCTCTGTATGGTGCTTTTTTGCCGCTGTTATAAGCGGACTCATTATGATAATGACATTTCGGCTGCGGAAGACGGATCCTGAAAGTGAAATCCGGTCGACATCCTGATACAATTGCATTATCTTTAACCTGATAAATGAAATTACGCGCCTTTTTTTTGATACTACTATTTTCATTTTGCGGTTCATTGTTATTTGCGCAGTTCATTCCTCCATATGTGGTTACCGTTCAGCCTGTAGTTGGCGATACGGATCTGGTGCTTTCAAAAAAATATACCTGCAATAATAACAAGGACACCATCAGCATTGAAACGTTCCGCATGTATTTTTCCGGAATTGAATTATTACAAAAAGATAAAGTGGTTTGGGCAGAAAAAAACAGTTATCATTTAATAGATATTGCCGACTCAAATTCCTTACAGATATTTCTTTCTCCCTCCCCCATGGTGCTTTTTGATGCGATACGGTTGCATATCGGTGTCGACAGTATTACTAATGTGTCCGGTGCAATGGGTGGTGATCTGGATCCTACAAAGGGGATGTACTGGACATGGCAAAACGGGTATATTAATTTTAAAGTGGAAGGAAAAAGTAATGCATGTCCGGCACGCGATCAATTATTCCAGTTCCATATTGGCGGGTATATGCCTCCTTTCAAAACATTGCAAACTGTTTCTCTGGCCTGCAAGCCGTCAACTGATCCGGATATTTATATCGATCTCGGAAAATTCATGCAGTTGGTGGATGTTGGCAGCACATATGATGTGGTTGCACCGGGCAGGGATGCAGTTACCGTCGCAGAAAAATTTTCATCCGTAATCAGTATCCGCTAAATGAAAAATAAACTGCTTATCATTTTCGGATGTATAATTTTCATTATCGCTGCAAAACCCGATTCAGATAATTTATTTCACATCCCGGAAAACTGGCCGCCGCCGTATTATCCTTTTACCGTCAACCCGCTTACAAAAGATAAAGTGGAACTCGGCCGTGCATTATTTTATGATCCTGTGTTATCGCGCGATAATTCTATTTCCTGTGCAAGCTGTCATTCGCAATATACAGCATTCGCACATGTTGATCATGCACTCAGTCATGGCATAGATAATAAAACCGGATTCAGAAATGCACCATCGCTGATGAATCTCGCATGGCAAAATTCTTTTATGTGGGATGGCGCCATCAACCATCTTGATATGCAGGCCTTAGCGCCG
>CAYTFT010000475.1:0-1932 GCA_964437155.1 uncultured Chitinophagales bacterium
TGTTATGCACCCTCTGTGATCGGGACTACGGCAATAACCGCTACATCGGCAAAATTAAAATGGGAAGCTGTGGGTTCTGCCGATCAGTATGAGATACAATATAAAATGGAAGATGCGGCTGAATGGACCAGCAAACCGCTTTACGCACCGCGCACCTTCCGGAACATCAAGGGCCTGGAGTGTAATACAAATTATGTATGGAAAGTAAGAGCCGTTTGTGCGGATGGTTTCACAACAGATTTTTCAGCTACGGAATTTTTTACAACCGGTACTTGCAGGTATGGTGTACTGCAGGAACCGCTGACAGGGTCTGTTTCCTGTTATCAGAATACAATTCATATAATACTGGATAATGCAGAAACAGTTACCGCTGATCTGTATATTTATTCGATGTCGGGGCAATTGATGTACGCATACAGTTTTGATTCGGATGAAACAGATATAACACCGGATCTGCCTTCAGGTATTTATATTGTAAAAGTGTTGACCGGATCCGGATCATTCAGTGATAAAATTCAGATCATTAATTAACCGGATGAAATATGTATAAATGAAAATGAGCCAACCTGTTTTTGTATGGCTCATTTTCATTTGCATTAAAACTATATTCAGTTCACTCTGAATGTATCGATGCCTTTATCGAGAAAATCAATGATCTGCTTTGCAGCGGCGATGCCTGCATTTACATTTGCCTCTTCTGTTTGTGCTCCCATTTTTTTAGCGGGATAAAAAATGCGCTTCGCAAATTTTTCTTTGAACTGCGCTTCATTTTTCGGAATAAAATCAGTTACATATGTGATGTCATTTCTTTCTTCCATTAATTGCAGAAGATCCGTTTCATTTACTACGTCTAACCTTGCTGTATTCACCAGCATTCCGTTTTTAGGTAATAATTGAAGCAAAGAATAATTGATTACTCCTTTTGTTTCAGCGGTGGATGGAATATGCAGGGAAACAAATTCGCATTGTCTGAAAATATCTTCCATTCCTGCAGCCGGTGATACACCGTCAGTTTGTAATGCGCTCCGGTCCATCTTCCGTTTATATGCAAATACTTCCATCCCAAATCCACGTCCTATCTGTGCCATAAACCGTCCGATATTACCATAACCGATAATGCCCAGTTTTTTACCGCGTAGTTCCGTTCCTGAACTTCCGCTGAATTGTTTACGGGCCATATACAACATCATACCGAATGCGCACTCTGCAACAGCATTTGCATTTTGTCCGGGTGTGTTCATGCATACGATATTTTTTTCAGTTGCTGCAGCAAGATCTAAATTATCGTAACCGGCCCCTGCGCGCACTACGATCTTTAACCGGTCACCTGCATGCATCACCTCACGATCAGCAATATCACTACGGACAATTAATGCATCTGCATTTTGTACCGCGTTGGTTAAATCGGATTTTTCCGTATAATTTTCAAGCAATGTGAGCGTATGTCCCGATTGCTCCACTACGGCTCTTATTTTATCGACTGCTTCTTTTGCAAACGGCTTTTCCGTTGCCATTAAAATCGTACTCATACTTATTTCAATATTATTATAAAATCCACTTTAAAAGATAACCCGATACCCGATACCCAATACCCGATACTTGATACCTGATACCTGATACCCGATACCTGATACCTGATACCTGATACTTGATACTTGATACTTGATACCCGATACCCGATACTTGATACCCGATACCATTTTCTCTCCCTTCACCCTTTTCTTTTTGCAAATGCATCCATAAGGTCCACAAGATGCTGCACACTTGCCAAAGGCATCGCATTATATATAGATGCGCGCATGCCGCCGACACTCCGGTGTCCTGCCAGCCCTACACATTTATTTTCTTTTGCAAACTGAAGAAATTCCGGTTCCAGATCGCGGTTTTCCATAATGAAATTCACGTTCATCTGACTGCGGTCTTCTTTTGCCA
>CAYTFT010000476.1:0-1921 GCA_964437155.1 uncultured Chitinophagales bacterium
GAGGTGCGGAATTGATTTCCTGAAAAACGCCAGGTTTTGCAGATTAAGGTCATGGCCGGCATTGATACCGAGTCCGATTGAATGCGCAACGATCGCTGCCTGCATATAATCCCTGATTGCAGTTTCCCGGTTTGCAGAATAATTCTCGGCGTAGGGGCCGGTATAGAATTCGATCCGGTCGGTACCGCTTTCGCGGGCTGCGTGTACCTGTGCTTCCTCCGGATTTAAAAACAGGGAAACTCGGATGCCCAGTTTTTTGATAGAAGAAATGACCGGTTGTAATTGCTGCATATCACGGATAACATTCCATCCTGTATTACTGGTAATCACATGCGGCGGATCGGGAACGAGTGTTGCCTGAGCCGGCCGCACCGTTTCTATAAGCTGCATAAACCGATCATCGGGATAACCTTCAATATTAAATTCTGTGGTCACCACTTTTTTCAGGTCCAGCACATCCTGATACCGTATATGCCGTTCATCAGGACGCGGATGTACCGTTATTCCATCGGCGCCGAAACGTTCACAGTCTATGGCAAACTGCACTACATCGGGATAGCTTCCTCCGCGCGCATTGCGCAGCGTCGCAACTTTATTAATATTGACGGAGAGTTTTGTCATCCCGGTTTTTTGCAAAATAAATGAATTTATTGGAAGGGTTTGTATTTAATGTTCGCTTTTGTTGGCAGGAAATGTCCCTGCATATTCCTTCAAAATAATTCGATAGCGTCCAATATTTAAATTCCGGGTGTAAATCAAATATATCCTATTGGGACTCTGTCGGGACCATTGGTCAGGGAGTTCGTTTCAGGTAATTCTGTAAATAAAAGAAAAAGGCACCCGAAACGGATGCCTTAAAATACATGCAGATTTTGAAGATCAATATCTGTAATATTCCGGTTTATAAGGACCGTTTTTTTCAACGCCGATATATCCGGCCTGTTTGTCATTTAATAATTCCAGTTCAACACCGAGTTTATGCAGATGGAGTCTTGCCACTTTTTCGTCAAGATGCTTAGGCAATGTATACACTTTATTTTCATACGCATCACCATGCGCCCATAATTCAATTTGAGCAAGTGTCTGATTGCTGAAAGAATTCGACATTACAAACGACGGATGTCCCATTGCACAACCAAGGTTTACGAGACGTCCCTCGGCAAGTAAAATGATATCCTTTCCGTTTATAGTATATTTATCTACCTGTGGTTTGATCTCATCTCTCGAATTTCCAAAATTTGTATTCAGCCATGCAACATCAATTTCATCATCGAAATGGCCGATATTACATACGATGGCATTATGCTTCATCATTTGAAAATGGCGGCCGACAATTATGTCGCAATTACCGGTAGCGGTTACAATTATATCGGCTTCCTTCACTGCATCATCCATTTTCTTTACTTCATATCCGTCCATTGCAGCCTGCAGGGCGCAGATCGGATCAATTTCCGTAATGAGTACGCGGGCACCGGCACCTCTGAGAGATTGTGCTGATCCTTTACCCACATCTCCATAACCGGCAACTACGGCAACTTTTCCTGCCATCATTACATCTGTTGCACGACGGATAGCATCCACAAGTGATTCCTTGCATCCGTATTTATTATCAAATTTTGATTTTGTAACAGAGTCGTTCACATTGATCGCGGGAACGGGTAAAGTGCCTTTCACCACTCTTTCGTATAAACGATGAACGCCGGTGGTCGTCTCTTCAGAAATACCCTTAAGATTTTTTATGAGTTCAGGATATTTATCCAATACGAGATTGGTAAGGTCGCCGCCATCGTCGAGGATCATATTGAGCGGCGCATTGTTTTCGCCGAAAAATAATGTTTGTGCGATGCACCAGTCATATTCGTCGAGGGTTTCGCCTTTCCATGCGTAAACGGGAATTCCGGCGGCTGCTATTGCGGCTGCA
>CAYTFT010000477.1:0-1915 GCA_964437155.1 uncultured Chitinophagales bacterium
CATAAAATGCTTCATTACTGGAATGATAAGTGGTGTCTCCGTATAATTCTGCTGTAACATTTGTTTTACTTGCCAGTGCACCGGCAGTAATTACAGCATCTGTTTTTTCAAGGTGTTTCTGATACTGATATTCAGCATAAAAAAGATCGTTCAGATTACCCTGTTCGGTGGTAGTAGTTACATTATGATTTCCATAATACCGCAACAGAATTTTATGGCGGTTCCCGTTTTTATCGTAATAATTTAAATACGGGTCAACGGTAATTTTAAATCCCTGATTAACGGAAATAGTATTTTCTGCGGGTACATATAATCCGGAGTCAATATTGTTCCAGAAGAAAAAACTAGCAGAGCGGCTTGACTGCACATTTGTATTCAGGCCGATCGCAAAATTATTATTGATCCTGTAGCGGGTATTTATATTCGCACGCGCACGGCGGTTATAAATATCTTTCAGATAACTGTCCTGGGCAAATACATAAGCTCCGCCTACGAGGTCGAACCGCCCGAATTTCTGGCGATGCGCAAAACTGGCACCTGTAGTAAATGGAAAATTATCACTCCACCATTTTTGTGCTGTGTCCTGCGGAGAAAAATAAGCGCCGTTAAAAAAAGAGATTTTCGTTTCGGGTGTCGATGTCGGATAGGCAGTGCGCACATTAATGATCCCGTTGAGCGCAGAAGACCCGTATAATGCAGAACTTGCTCCCTTTATTATTTCGACCTGTTGAATATTTTCTATCGGAATAAAATCCCAGCTTGGGAATGCAGCATCACCCGTAAGCACCGGAAGGTCATCCATCAGCAATAAAACCCTGCTGCCTGCACCATAACTGAATCCTGAACCACCCCTGATATTCGCCTGCCCGTCGATCACCGTAACCCCCGGCATCCGCTGCACGGTTTGATCCAGTTTCACATCATTATTATTGTCGATCAGATTCTGGCGGATCACATCAATGGTCACCGTTTCCTCACCGAGTTTCTTTTCGAATTTACTGCCGCTCACAACTACCGTATTTAAAATCCCTTCATCCGGGACAAGTGTGAAATTCATTTCCGGATTTTCGCCGCTGCTCAGAGTAATTTCTTTTGTCAGTTTTATATAGCCAACATAACTCACGGTTAAGGTATAAGTGCCGGCAGGCGACTCAAATGTATACGTGCCGTCGATACCTGTTGATGCGCCCGACTGGTTGCTGAGAAAAACACTTGCTCCAATGAGTGGTTCACCGCTTTTTGCATCCGTTATCATTCCGTGGAGGGTGCTGTTCTGACTAAATGCCGGCAGAATAAAAAAGATTGTGGAAACGAAGAGTAGAAATTTCTTCATGTTATTGGCTGTTGTGTGGAGTAAAGATAAAAATATCGATGAATTGTTAATACGGCGGTATTTGTTGAAAGAGCAAAGGCAATTCAGGGTATATAAATCACCTCTATCAATGATCTGTGTCATGCAGGCCGGCACATACATAAAATACCTTTATGGCATAAAAGAAAGACAATGAAAGCGTATTTGATAATTTATCCTGCAGATGGCAGTTCAGCAGCTTCGATCAGGCTTGGCATGGAAAAATTTAAGCTCGTTGAGCATATTTCAGATCATAGTTCAATTATTATTTCATTTTTTGGGGAGGAAGACATCCTTGAACACCTCCAAAAATTCAATAAGGAGCGGACACCGATGTTTGTTTTACAGTTGTCGTCGGGTATCCATACAGCGAATGTGGAACCGGCTTATTTTGAACCAACTACTTCAGAAAAGATCTGATCTGCAACAGAAGTGCGCAGCTCCGTTTTCTCATCAATGATTATGCTTGTCCCCTGCTGCAAACCGGCATGGTGTTGACCTTTCCTGAAAAGGCAGGGAACAGTTGCGCAGTCGCTCTTATACTTCCTGATTATACTCTCTGTT
>CAYTFT010000478.1:0-1914 GCA_964437155.1 uncultured Chitinophagales bacterium
ATACGCTCTTTACTGATGTTTGCATCATTTTCCTTTGTATGGATCTCGTTGGTAATTCCGTTGAGGTCCTTTTGCAGTTTGCTCAGCGACTGTTCCTTATCAATGAGGGCAGTTTTTTTATCGGCAATGCCGGCTTCCAGTGCGTCAATCTCCGCTTCGATCGCCAGTTTTGCATCGCTCTCAGAAGTTTGCTGACTATTCAGCTCCTTATAAATATCCTTATGCGATTGTAATGTCAGCACCGCAAGGTCGATGCTGTTCATTTTATATTCTGCTTTTAATTTCTGATGCCGTTGTGCGCGTTTCGCCTGTTTTTCGAGTTCCTTCAGGTTGTTTTCAATTTCAAACAGAAGATCCTCCACGCGGTCGAGATCCTGTTGTGTGGCGCTGAGTTTATTCAGCGTTTCTTTTTTGCGCGCTTTGTATTTGGAAATACCTGCAGCCTGTTCAAATAACCTCCGGCGTGAATTGTCTTTATCGTGCAAAATATCATCAAGCATCCCGAGCTCAATTATCGAGTAGGAGTCGGTGCTGATACCGGTATCCAGAAAAAGGTTGTGGATGTCTTTGAGGCGGCAGGTGACACCATTGATACGATATTCACTTTCGCCCGTTTTAAAGTAATGCCGCGAAACGGTGACGGTGGAGAATTCAGTTGCGAGAAGGTTTCGTGTGTTTTCGAAGGTGAGGCTCACCTCTGCCATCCCCGAACCCTTGCGTGCCTTGGTGCCGTTGAAGATGAGGTTCTCCATCTTTTCTGTTCTGAGGGCGGTGGGTTTTTGTTCACCCAGCACCCAGCGGATCGCATCCACCACATTTGACTTGCCGCAACCATTGGGCCCTACAACGCCTGTAATGCTCTCATTGAAATGCAGTACGGTCTTATCTGCAAAACTCTTAAATCCCTTTATTTCAAGTGTACTTAGTTTCATAGTCCTTTCCCAACCCACAAAGAAAACGAACGCATTTGCCAACATCAAAAATGCGCTGATTTTTAAATCAACACTTGTGGATAAATGGGATTTGCCGGACGGCGGGTGCGTGCATCCCAGTTCTGACTTTCAGACTTTGAGCATGCCGATTGGCGCATTGGTATATAACTGCTACCTTAGCAACATGTCACCCGAAATTATCGGCAATCTCCTCATGATCCTTTTCTGGATCTTTATTGTGAGGGGAGTGGTGCGCTTTGTTAAAAAGATCGCAGGTGGCGCCGAACAAAAGCCTGCAGCGAAAACAGAGAAGAAAGAATATCCTACACTTCCGGAGGTGATCCGTGAAATGCAGCGGAAGATACAGGAAGCAGAGGCGCAGCAAAATCAGAATAAAAATCTCCCGCCTGTAATAACAAAGCCGGAAAATAAGCCGGTGGCGGAAAAGAAAATACAACCTCGTCCGCAAACCCTCTATCGGCAAAAAGATCTTATCGACCCGAAAATAAAACAGGAATCTGCCGATCATGAAAAATTTGTGGAAGCTGAGCGCAGAAAAGAACATGATGCGCGGCAAAGCGAATTAGAGAAAAAGATTTATTCAATCGATCAGAAGGAGGAACCTGCTCCTGAATTTGAACTTGATCTGCGCAATGCCGTACTCGGCAGTATTATTCTTGATCGTCCGTATCAATAATTTTTTTTGTCCTGCCGGGTCGTCGTTATTTCCTCTTTATTTGCAAAAAATTATAATGTCGCCCCGATGGGGCTTAAATTAATGCATTGATTGTTTGCTACAATAATGTCGCCCCTACGGGGCTTGGAATAATTCATAAATTGTTTGCAGCATTTAAGCACATCGTTCATCGAAATCTATGGCATGCGAATACACTCGCTGGTGGACAACGGGCTCCAGCCAATGCGCATAAATCCCTGACCGAAGCCGCACAGGAATATCTACCTGTTATCAACAGGAGCGAAA
>CAYTFT010000479.1:0-1910 GCA_964437155.1 uncultured Chitinophagales bacterium
TCAGAATAGGCGATCATATACTGCAATAATTCCTTCAGCGAATACACCTTTCCATCTTCTACCGATTTTGAATTAAATGTCTGGTTGGGCACATGTAATTTATCCACTGTCACTCTGAATTTTTTATTTACAAGTCCCGGATCATCCTCTGTTTTTTTCAGTACCGAAATCATCGTTGCCAGTTTGATCAACGATCCCGGCATATAGGTTTCTACTTCATTCACGGATGTCCATTCCGAAGAAGTGAGATCCCGCAAATAAACAGATCCTGCCTTGAGTGTTCCTTTTGCCACGGCATCATTTATTTCGGAGGATATCTGTTCCTTCAGGCCGTTCATCGCATCTGACTCACAAGTTTTTTCTGCAAAAATTAAAGGGCGGATATATTGATAACCGTTCAGCCGTTCAAAATCGTAATTACAATCAGAACTTATTTTGGTTTTATTGACAGTTTGCGGTGTTTCATTCTCAAAAGTTGCAACATTAGATGCATGTGCATTTTGTTTAAACAATGCGGAAATCGGAGAAGGCGTCAACACACCGGCGATCCCGGCCAGAAATACAAAATACAGGGGAATACTTTTTTGTAGAAACATACTGCTTTGTTTCATAGTAATGCATTTAAATTACCAAATGGTAATCGGAGTTAATTTGTGTGCGGATATCAGGGTGTGTGCGAATCCGGGGGTATCAAATGCCTGTAGCAGACGGTCAAAAATACATCTATTTGCCTGATCAGCAGGTAACATGACAAAAAAATTACAATTCACCGTTGTGCATCCATTCGCCTTGGAGCGCTGCGGGTGGAATTGCGCAGGCTTTTAGTATATTTGAAGATGAAATATTTACTCCTTCCGCTTGCGCTGGTGCTTTCAGCAAGCCTTTCTGCACAATTACTGATAAATGAGGTTGCAACTTCCAATCTGAATACGCTGGAAGATGAGGATGGCGATCATCCCGACTGGATCGAAATTTTCAATGCAGGCGCAAGTCCCGAAAACCTGAACGGCTATACATTATCCGATGAAGCTTCCGTGGAAACAAAATGGCGCTTTCCCGATACAACACTTGCTCCGGGGGGCAGACTGATCGTGTTTGCATCCGGCAAAAACAGGAATTATCTCGGTGAGCCGGAATCGGTCGTTGACCATTGGGAGACAGCCGTTTTTGAAGATGATACCTGGCAGTATTTTATCGGCAATACTGAGCCGCCTGCCAACTGGAACGATGTAAGTTTTGCAGGCGCATGGAGCACAGGGCAGGGCGGTTTCGGATATAGCGACGGAGATGATAACACGACCACTACCTACGGTAAATCTTATTATTACAGAAAAACATTTACCATAACCGATAAATCAAAACTCATACATACGATCCTTACCATGGATTTTGATGATGGTTTCGTCGCTTATATTAATGGTGTTGAAGTAAGCAGAATAAATATTACCGGTGTACCGAATCATAATACGTACGCAAATTACTGGCATGAAGCGCTGATGTATCTCGGTTTACATCCAATGGAGATCGAACTTGATTCTGCACTCATTGCATCGATACTGGTGAACGGAACAAATGTGCTGGCAGTGCAAATGCATCAGTACTCCGGATTTACAGAAGATGCAACCGGAAGAACGTGGCTGCATTTCGGCATTTCAACACCGGATATATTTTTTTATGACAATCCCGACTGGTTCAACAATCCCGGAACAGCGACTGAGTTACATGCGAATTTTAAAATTGAAAACGGGGAGTCTGTTTATTTATTTAATGCTGCAGGTATAATTACCGATAGTCTTGAAAATATTAATTTACAAACAGGACATGTGCATGCGCGCTTGCCCGATGGTGCGGGATGGTGCATTACCGACACACCCACTCCTGATGCCATGAACAGCGGCACCTGTTTTACC
>CAYTFT010000480.1:0-1900 GCA_964437155.1 uncultured Chitinophagales bacterium
GCAACCATAACAATATAGTTCCCGTCAGGTAATGCATTTCCTTGCAGGACACTGCTGCCCGTGCAGTTCAGTTTTTCGATCACGGCCCTGCCAGCCATGTCGTACACCACAACAGATGCTGCGCCGGCTTCAGATGGGATTGAAATGAAAATATTCTGACCGGAGGCGTATATTTCAGTTTTTGATAATGGATTGTTCTCAATGGCCGTAGCAGTTTGGCCGGCAAAAATTGCCTCACCCGCAGTGGATTCATATGCATAATCATGAATAGTAAGCTGGGTAGCATTTTCATTCAGGGAGAGGCGGATCCATCCGTACAGATAAGAAGTGTCGGAAGGCAGCCGGAATCCCATGTATTGCATATCAGAATTGAGCCAGAGCCCTGCCTGGTAAGTGTAATAAGGGAAGCCTAATACGGATAACACCATGCTCATTCCCATCAAAGCATACCCGCCTTCCCATGGATCATCAGCATTTATGCCTTCTCCGGAAGGAAGGAGGAAAGGATTCACGCCGGAATATCCTGAGTAAGTAGCCAGTGATCCGAACACTTCATTGTTGTTCAGATCAACGCCTGCCACTTTTACATTATAGGTTAATGGAATTCCGGAATAGGTGAGACTTCCCGAAACCGTAGTAAGTGTGAATGTAAGATCATCAGTCCCGTCATCATTTATATCGATAGAAACAGATGCAGGAATTATATCTCCTGTAACAACATTATCCGGATCAAGATCGGTGTACACTACTGTTGCATTTGCCTCATTGAGGGCGAGAAATGCAATGGTGCTTGCTGCGTATTGAAGATATTTTTTATCCTTCAGGATCGTTCTTTTCATTGTATTGTATTCTGTTACTTACGAAGTTACGATTTGTTTACCAATAGCCGGGCGTTAATTGCCAGAGGAATGTCATCTTCCATCCGCGTTGAAAATCACTTCACGGTTTTTTCGCGGTGCAAACTTTTATCTACCACTTTTACCATCTCGGGAATATTCATGGTCCCGCCCAGAAATGCATTTACTTTTTGCAGTTCTTCAGCCGGATTATTAACGAGATTGCGGTGTGAAACAAATAATATTTCAACGTTCTGTTGTTTCGGCGCCCAGGTGCGCACCCTTTCCAGATTTTGTTTGAAAACATTCAGTACGCGGAGATTGATCGCATCATCTTTTGCTTTGCCATCGCGGACAAGCATTTTATGCTGGCTTTGCAATACTTCATCAAGATCGCGTTCCATAAAGATCACTTTGTACTGATAATTGGAAGGTAATTCAAACAACAACTGACTGATCACTTTAACCGCCTTTCCTTTTGCATCCGTCATCCACGTTTTATTTCGCGCAAGTGATTTCACCAGTTCATGTTCGTAATATCCTTTCGGATTATTTTCATCTGATTTTCTGACACCATCCGTAAAAATATCCATGCCGCCTTTATCGAGCATTTGCATCATCATACTGGTGCCCGATCTCGGCAAGCCCGATACAACAACAATATCACCTTTGATATATTCTTTTATTTTTTCCGTAACATTTTTTGCTGCTTCCGGATTTTTAAGGTGTTCGTTGTAAATATTGCTCAGCATTTTCCGGGCTTTATTAATACCCGGAGCCATTTTAAGACATACTTCAAATGCTTCTGCCGAACGTTCATATTCTCCTATCATATAGAGCGCCTCACCCAGATGGTAATGCGCAAACGGGAAGAAATAAGTAAGTCCGACTGCATTCAGAAAACAATCAATCGCATCATCATATTTTTTTCTGCGTAAATATGTAACGCCTAAACCATGATGCGCTGCAGCGTTGCCCGGATCATACTCCAATTCTTTTGTAAATGCTTCTTCGGCTTTTTTCCATTTTTTCAGAGCAAGATAACAACGGCCAAGCTGCATATT
>CAYTFT010000481.1:0-1900 GCA_964437155.1 uncultured Chitinophagales bacterium
CCGATGCAACCATTGCCGCTTTGAATGCACAGCGTAAAAATCTTGTATTCCTGTTATGGGGTAATTATGCGCAACAGAAAATTCCGATGATCGATGCAACAAAACATCTTGTTCTCACTGCGCCGCATCCTTCTCCGTTCAGTGCCGACCGTGGATTTTTCGGGTGCAAACATTTTTCGAAGGCAAATGCTTATCTGGAAGCACACGGCATGCAGCCGGTTAAATGGAAGTTGAATTAATGCCGGATTTAAAGGAGCCTTCCGGCGGTTTATACACCGATAATTAATACGACTTAAATTCAGATTACATTTTTTTGATCATACTTGTTGTAACAACCTGTCGGTTACTTCTACAGCACTCGTCAGTGCAGCTTCAACAGTGCCGACCGAATGTCCGGAATAAATAGCGTCGCCTGCGAAAAATAATTTTGATCCGATCCCATTTTTCAGAAACGCGATTGAATCATTACCGTTCACCGTAGTGTAGGCATAAGAACCATTCGAAAAAATATCGGCACTCCAGTTAATGATCTTGCAATCACGGATCATTTTTTTCAGATCATCCTGTGTCAGTGCAAAAATATGCGCCAGTGAATCCATTGCAATTGATTTTATTTCGGTGTCGGATTTATATCTGACTGCATGGGCACGTGGTCCGGCCAGCCATCCCGTAAGTACCGGTGCGGTATCGGGAAATTGTGTCCACCAAGTCGGGATCTCTGCATCCGCAAATAAAAATCCCATCTTCTGCATCTGGTATTTTTCTTTCTCCCAGAATAAATCGTTGCATGTGACGATTATTTTAATAATATTTCCAAAGCCGATATTTTCAAATGCGGATTGTATTTCCGGAAGGGGAGGATCGAATGTAATAAATGCAGGATGTGATACATCCGCTTTCATTATGCCTGCCGGAATGGTAAGGATACATTTATCTGCCGTATACACTTTACCATCGGAGCAGACGGCTGTGATATTTTGTTGCTGATGGTTTATTTTTTTTACAACGGTATTTAACCGGATGGTTCCTCCCAGATTAATTATTTCTCCTGCAAGAAAATCTGTCATAGCGATATAACCACCATCCACACGATATTGCGGCTCCCCGCCGATTTGTGACCATTCGTCACGGAAGGCAAAAGTGCTTGCATAATGTGCATCCGCAGTATCATATCCTTCCACAAATCCCAGAATTGTATTGCTGATCGCAGTGTATTTTTCTTCGCTGAAATATTTAGTTATGAAGTCGTGTACAGAAATATCTTCTTTTGAATTTTCGAGATAGGTATCGAGTAATTGCCAGTGTTCCGGCGGTGGTTCCGGGAATTTATTTTTCGAACGGAGATTTACCATGCGTCCTCCGGCTGGTCGCATATTTATTTTCGCTTCGGTAAGCACCTTGCGTGTGAGCGGTAAATTACCATGGATAAATTCTGCGCCGGCTTCCAGAATTTGCAAACCCTTTTCCGTTTGAAAACTGTTGATCCTTCCGCCGGTCCGCTCACGTGCTTCAAGAATTAAAACTTTTTTTCCATGGGCACTTAATATTTTCGCCGCCATTAATCCCGCTGCTCCGGCACCAATAATCAGGATATCCGTTTTGTTCATACTTGCTTCGTGTGAAGGGTCTAAAATTATGCATTAAACCGGGTATCTGTTCCTCTGGCAATATTTTGAAATACAACACCCATTACCTGCAAATCTGCGATTGTTTTATTGCAGAATGTATCTTCATTCCTGAAGGAAAAGGCTTGTCAATAGGCAACTTTTACGCGGTCATTTGCTGAGGGCAAAATCCGGCCGTAAGAACCTTCTGCAATCGAACCGGAGATTGAAATCCTCCGTTTTCCTTGTATTTCTCCGGCCTCCTTTCCACTGTAAATAATCTTACTTTCTACCCC
>CAYTFT010000482.1:0-1899 GCA_964437155.1 uncultured Chitinophagales bacterium
TATGTGGTGGGGGTGAATAGGACTTTTTAATGTGCTGATGTGATAATGTGCTGATATGCTAATATGCTAATGAAGATTTTGGTAAACTGAAGATTATCATCAATACTTACGAAATCTAAAGCCCCCTTCGGGGGTTGGGGCCGATAAGGTGCTAATAAAGATTTTTCCTAAGCCATGGGAAATTATATAAAATAAAGCTCGATATTTTTATGCACTGTTCGCGCAGCCCGCTTCGTGTTCGGGCAGGCATTCACCCCGCCCACTGCGTGTTCGGGCAGGCATTCACGACTCACGACTCTCGATTCCCGACTCCCGACTCCCGACTCCCGACTCCCCCTCAATCCATCGGCATATAGATAAGATATTTATCTACGAACCATGGTTCCTTAAACCAGTCGGTGATATTGAATCTGTAAATAAATTCTTTAAATGGTGCGATCTCGAGATCGAGAAATCCGCCTTTAAGCATAATGAGTCCGTTCGGAAAATCATTAAATGATCCGCCCCGTCGTATTTTATTTATTGTCCAGTCGTAAAGGATCATCATATCGGCAACGGCACGTGTTACGATAAAATCATATTTTTCCTGCACGTCTTCCACACGCGTATGTTCCACCGTTACATTCCTTAAACCCAGAGCTTTATAAATGGATTCTGCAACTTTCACTTTTTTCTCGATGGAATCAATCAGATGAAACTGCACATCGGGAAATAAAATGGCGAGTGGTATGCCCGGAAATCCGCCTCCGGTTCCAAGATCAAGCACCTTTGTGCCTGGGAGAAATTCGATGAATTTCGCGATGGCCAGTGAATGTAATACATGATGCTCGTAAATATTATCGACATCCTGCCGGGAAATAACATTTATTTTTTCGTTCCAGAAATGATATTGGGGACCTATCTGGCGAAATTGAGACAATTGATGATTGTCAAGGTTAGGGAAATATTTCAGAATTCGCTCCACGAGGTAACAATTTTACGCAAAATACACGAATTCTCAAAAATACAATATGTGACAGGCATTTCAGAATGCTTTTAATAACGGAAAAACAAATTAACTTGCTGAAAAAAAAGACATGCCTATACGAATGGTTCCGGATGGTGATCAGCCACAGCAACAGCGTAAACTCACGGGCAGCGGAAACCGCGGCGGCGGAGGAAATATCATCACCATGTTATTACCGCTTCTTTTCGGAATGTTCCGTAAAAATCCGAAACTCGGTTGCGGGATACTGATTCTCGCAGGTGTATTGATCTGGTTTTTCAGGGGAAGTATTCTTCCGTCCGGCGGAGGTGAACTTTCAGGACTGCTTTCCACCGGTGCGCAGTTCGACCCTGCGCAGTATGATGCAACAGAAGTATTTGAGCCTCCTGTGACCGATAATACAACCGATCCGCTGCCGGAGCGCGTTACACTGGAAAAATATGCACCTGCGCGAAAAAATCAGGGCGAACAGGGCAGTTGCGTCGGATGGGGAAGTGCCTATGCCGCAAGAACGATTCTCGAAGCAGAACGCACAGGGAAAGATCCGAATTCCATCGCTTTCAGTCCGGCGTATCTCTATAATCAGATCGGCCTCGAAGGATGTAACGGCGCCTATATAAATAAAGCGATGGATGTGATGAAAAATCAGGGACTCGTTTCGCTCCGTGAATTTCCGTACAGTGACCAGGATTGCAGCCGGCAGCCATCTTCTGACCTCAGGGAAAGAGCTGCGAATTTTAAAATGACAGGATTCAACCGGTTGACCAAAGGCGATGCGCAGGGAGTGGGAAATGAGAAAGTGGACATGGTTGCGATAAAACAAAATCTTGCACAGGGAGCGCCCGTCGTGATCGGCATGATGGTAGGCGGAAGTTTTATGCAGCCGATGATGGGACAAAACGTTTGGCATCCTT
>CAYTFT010000483.1:0-1898 GCA_964437155.1 uncultured Chitinophagales bacterium
ATTGCGGACACTTCGAAAGGCCTGATGCAAATTTGATTTATCTTCACTTCGTTTTTCCGGTATGACGCTGCAACGAAAGATTCTCCTGTTTTTAATTTTGCCAGTTCTCTCAGGACTCATGCTATGGGCGGCGTGGCCACCTCTTCCGTTTACAGTTTTGGTTTTTGCCGGATTTGTTCCGTTACTCATTGCAGAGAAAATGATTTCCGAATCATTCACTTCTTACACAGGTTTGCGGGTTTGGATCAGTCTCTATCTTGGGTTACTTGTCTGGAATCTCCTAACTACCTGGTGGGTTTCAAATGCAAGTCTGCTCGGGGGAATATTTGCAAATATGGCTAACCCCATTTTAATGACGGTTCCTTTCATGCTGGCAAGATATACGCGCAAACAATTCGGTAACCGCATCGGCTATGTTTCGCTCCTTTTTTACTGGATGAGCTTTGAGTTTATTCATCTCCGGTGGGAATTAACATGGCCTTGGCTTTCTTTAGGAAATGTTTTTGCGTTGCAACATACATGGATCCAGTGGTATGAATATACAGGTGTATTTGGCGGAACCTTATGGATCTGGATATGCAATTTTCTTATATTTTTTATTTTGTATGATCGGATATTCGCCGAAGGGAAAAACACCGGGATGCACACTTCGCTGTTCAACAAATATCTTCCGCATATTTCGTTGCTGATGATCATTACAATTCCGATCCTCCTCTCGGAATTAATGTATAATAATTATTCGGAAAAAGGGAAACCGGTTAATGTAACGGTATTGCAACCAAATTTTGATGCATTCACCGAAAAATTTACAATTCCCTATCGAGTGCAAATGGAGAAAATGCAGCGGCTGTCGAAAGAAAAATTGACAGACAGCACTGATTTTCTTGTCTGGCCTGAAACTTCTATTCAGACAGATATCTGGCTCGATCGCATTAAATATGAAAAGCCCCTTCGCGACCTGGATAAATTCATCGATAGTTTTCCTGATCTGACCATGGTCATCGGAATCAACGGCTATCAGCGGTATCGCGACAGGGAAGAGGCATCTGCTACCGCGAGAGAATTAATTTATAACCAATTAAAACCGGGCGGGCCCGATACGCTTATTTATGACATTTTCAACACGGCATTGCAACTGGATTCAAGCCGCATATATCACTATTATCATAAATCGAAACTGGTGCCCGGCGTGGAACGTATGCCTTATCCGGGATTTTTTTCATTTATTAGTAATTGGGCCATTGATCTGGGTGGAATAACGGGAAGCCTGGGTATTCAAAAAGATCGCACGGTTTTTTTTAATAAAGATTCTGTCGGGGTTGCACCGGTGATTTGTTATGAAAGTATTTTTGGTGAGTATACAACCGACTATATTAACGGCGGAGCAAATCTTATTTTTATAATTACAAACGACGGCTGGTGGGGGAATACAGCAGGTTACAGACAACATTGCCTCTACGCGAAACTGCGCAGTATTGAAACGCGCCGAAGTATAGCACGTTCGGCAAATACGGGTATTTCGTGTTTTATTAATCAAAGGGGAGATATTTCACAGGCGAGGGGCTGGCGGGAAGATGCCGTGATCAATGCAACACTTCCGGCAAATGATACCCTTACATTTTATGTGCGGCATGGAGATTACCTGGCGCGAATTGCATGTGTAAGTGCTGCAATTTTACTTTTGCTGAGTATTATAAATCATCGCCTCTATAAATTCAAAAAGGTAACATATTAACAAGTATTTCATTCCGGAACGCATTTTTAAAACAATAATTCTATTTTGGAAAAGGACCTGAGCATTCTTTGTAAGGAAGTGAGCATGATCGTAAAACGGGTCGGAGAATACATCCGTACACGAAGAGAAACATTTGATGATGTATTGATCGAAAAGAAGGGTG
>CAYTFT010000484.1:0-1874 GCA_964437155.1 uncultured Chitinophagales bacterium
TTCATCGAGATCAAGAAATAATGCCAGTGAGCGCAGTAAATGTCTCCCCGAATTTTCGAAGCTCCGGTATAACGAATATCCCAGTTGCGTGAATTCGGGCAATTCTGCAACGCTCAGATTTTCAGGATAGATTTCTCCCGGATCCTCGCCGTCTTCAATCGTTTGTCCGATCTGCCAGAATTCTTTCAGGTCACCGGCAGTACTGTGTTTTGCATGTTCCTTCCCGAAGGAAGTAAATCCCCGCTGCCCTGCAAGACCAGGTACCTCATATTTATTTTTAATTGCATCAGGTAATGCAAAAAAATCTTCCACCGCTTTATAAAAACTGTCGACCAGCTGCTGGTCAATTCCATGATTCTGCACGGCGACAAAACCAACCGTTTGATATGCATTTCCGAGTTCCTGTACGAATTTATTTTTTCTTGCAGGATCGCCCGATAAAAAATCAGCGAGATCGACAGTAGGTATGGAATTCATAGTTGAAAGATTTTGTGTTGAATTTTTGAATATTTTTTATTCTGTTCAGATGTAATATTTTCTGCCATTAAATTCAATTGTATTTATGGTTCGAGTCTTCCGTAAAAACGCGGGAACGGAATTGCCTCACGAATATGTTGCGCACCGCTCAGCCATAACACCATCCGTTCAAGCCCGAGGCCGAAACCGGCATGTGGAACCGTTCCGAATTTGCGCAGATCGAGGTACCAGTCAAATGCTTCAACCGGAAGCTGCTCATGTTTGATACGTTCAAGCAGCATTTCATAATTATCCTCTCTTTCCGCGCCGCCAACGATCTCTCCGTATCCTTCCGGAGCCAGCACGTCCACACCTTTCACATACCGCGGATCATTGGGATCGCGCTTCATATAAAATGCTTTCACGGCAGCCGGCCAGTTGTACACCATGATCGGACAGGCGAACAAACGCGTAAGAACAGTTTCATCACTTCCGCCGAAATCATTTCCATGTTCGAAATTTTTTGCAGACTGCAGCCATTGCGGAATATTATCTGCTTTTTCTGACAACTCCTTTATTTCATTTTTGAGGATGTCAATTTTATTTTTATTGAAATTGATCTCTCCCTGTTTTAATCCGCCTGCGTTGATTTTATTTTCACGTTCCACGATCTCCTTTTCGAGCAAAGCAATTTTTTCCTGTATCTCTTTCAGATCGTTTTCCATTGTTTTTATACTGTTCTTTCCATCCACATCTTTTTCACCGCGAATAATTTTCACTGCTTCATCATAATGGATCCGCGGAAATTTCATTTGCACAGCATTTTGCAGAAAATCTGTATTACGTTCGAGAATTTCCAATTCTTCCCGGCAGGCTTCCATCACATTTTTTACGACCGACTTAAGAAATTGCTCGATAAGGTCCATATCCATATCCAGATCGTAAAAAGCCATTTCCGGTTCTATCATCCAGAATTCGGAAAGATGTCTTCTTGTCTTGCTTTTTTCTGCTCTGAAGGTGGGACCGAAAGTATATATTTTACCGTGCGCCATGGCCAGCGCTTCCCCGTAAAGTTGTCCGGATTGTGATAAATACGCCGGCCTGCCGTAAAAATCAGTCTCAAATAAAGTTGAGGTCCCTTCACAGGCATTGCCTGTAAATATCGGAGCATCCATCTGGAGGAAATCATTTTCCTGAAAAAACTGATGAATGGCATAAATTACCCTGTTGCGCACCCGCATCATCGCCCACTGTTTTTTGGAACGCAGCCAGAGATGCCTGTTCTCGACCAAAAATTCCACGCCATGTTCTTTTTTGGAGATGGGATATTCCTCAGCAACCTGGATCACCTCAAGTCCGGTGGCCTGCAATTCAAATCCGCCCAACTGGCGTTCATCCTTAACAACATGCCCGGTAAT
>CAYTFT010000485.1:0-1864 GCA_964437155.1 uncultured Chitinophagales bacterium
AGAACAACAGATGGAGGAAAAACCTGGGAACGGGTTTTATACATCGATGAAAATACAGGAGCCATTCAAGTTACAATCGATCCAAATAATTCGCAAATTGTTTTTGCAGATTTATGGGCCGGACGATTGGGCCCTTGGGAAAATGGTGCATGGAATGGAAAAGAAAGTGGGTTGTTTAAAAGTACAGATGGCGGATCCACATGGAAGAAAATTACAAAAGGATTACCTACTACCGATCAGGGTTTAGGGCGCATTGGTTTTTGCATTGCTCCTTCCGATTCCAAAAGAATGTATGCCACAGTGGATGCAGGAAAAGAAGGCGGTATTTACAGAAGTGATGATGCCGGTGAAAGTTGGTATCGCATTCAAACCGATGAAAGATACTGGAGCAGAGGAAATGATTTTGCAGAAATGAAAGTGGATCCAAAAAATGCGGATATTGTATATAGTGCAAATGTAGTTACCTGGAAATCTATTGATGGTGGAAAAACATGGACTGCATTTCGTGGTGCACCGGGTGGTGATGATTATCATCGCATCTGGATCAATCCGAATAACTCCGATATTATTTTAATCGCAACAGATCAGGGCGCCATCATTACAGTCAACGGTGGCGAAACATTTTCGAGTTGGTACAATCAACCGACTGCACAATTTTATCATGTGAGTACCGATAATGCATTCCCATATAATGTATATAGCGGACAGCAGGAAAGTGGAAGTGTTGGTATTGCATCGCGAGGCAATGATGGCGGCATCACCTTCAGAGAATGGCATCCGGTTGGTGCGCAGGAATACGGTTATGTTGCTGCAGATCCTTTAGATCCAAATATTATTTATGGCGGAAAACTTTCGCGATATGATAAACGAACCGGACAAACACAAAACATTGCACCGGAAGTTGTTGGTAGTGGCAAATATCGATTCCTAAGAACAGCACCAGTGATGTTCAATCCGATTGATAAAAAAACACTTTACTATGCCGGCAATGTGCTGTTCAAAACTTTGAATGGTGGAAACAGCTGGCAGGTAATCAGTCCGGATCTCAGCAGAGAATCCTGGGACATTCCTCAAAGTGTTGGAATTTATACTGACGATAATCTGAAAACCATGCCCCGGCGCGGAGTCATTTATACTGTAGCTCCATCTTATAAAGACATCAATACCATTTGGTGCGGAACCGATGATGGATTAATTCATGTCACACGGGATGGAGGAAAAACATGGAAAAATGTAACACCACCGGCAATCACTTCATGGAGCAAAATTTCTTTAATGGATGCAAGTCATTTTGATGTGAATACCGTTTATGCAGCAGTGAATCGCATCCGCTGTGATGACATGCATCCGCATATTTATAAAACCAATGATGGCGGTAAAACCTGGAAAGAAATTGTAAATGGCTTACCCAATGATCCGATCAATGTCGTACGCGAAGACCCCAAACGCAAAGGATTATTATTTGCCGGAAGCGAACGCGCAGTATATGTTTCATTTGATGATGGTGAACATTGGCAAAGTCTGAGATTGAATATGCCCTGTACTTCAATTCGCGATCTGGTTATTAAGAATGATGATTTAGTGATTGGTACACATGGAAGAAGTTTCTGGATATTAGATGATATTACTCCATTGCGACAATTAAATTTAATGACTATAAATTCATCTGTGATTCTGTTCAAACCACAATCTGCATACCGGGTCCGCTGGAACATGAATACAGACACTCCCCTCCCACAGGAAGAACCGGCGGGACAAAATCCACCAGATGGTTCTATTATCATTTATTATCTCGCTGAGAATACTAAAGAAGTAAAATTAGAAATAAGTGATGCAAAAAATAATTTAATAAGAACGTTTAGTA
>CAYTFT010000486.1:0-1855 GCA_964437155.1 uncultured Chitinophagales bacterium
ACTTCCGGGTTTGAAAGAAATAATGTCACATGGTCGAGTGCATCGGCATACCGCCCGAGGTTTGCCTCTGCTTCAGCTACCTTTGAATACACCCATACATCTCCATCAGGATCAAGATCGATGGCTTTATTGTAGGCTTCCGCCGCCATTGAATCATTTTTCATGTTCTTATACGTATCACCCAGATAGAGCCAGGCGGTGACAAAGTTTGGCTCCTCAATAGTAGCGAGGGTAAAGCTTTCAACGGCTTTATCCATGTATTTTGCCATGGCGCGCTGCACCCCTTCGTCGAGATATTTTAATGCTTTTTTGGAAGCAGTTGCCTGCGTGACAGGCTGGGAGAAAGCAGCAGTGCCGAAGGTTATTAAAATGGCGAATAGAAAAATTCTGGTCATGGTATAAAATTAATAAACGAAAAGATGCCGGAATGATTTTCTATGTGTAAAATTATTCTCTCGCATCATCAGGCCTGATCGCAGGAAAACGGGGACTGCATGCGCAGAATCATTTATGTTATTGATTAATTTCACCCTGCCTGTTGCAGAAAATGAATAATTTTCGATCCTGCATTGCACTAGGGAATATGGTGAACGGATTAAACGATAATGAAGTAAAAAGCCGGCTGGAAAAATTCGGGTTTAATGAATTGCCTTCCGCGCGACCGAAGAATATTGTCAGGATAGCCCGTGAAGTTATTCGTGAACCGATGTTTTTATTGCTGATAGCCTGTGGGGTTTTATACATGTTGCTGGGGGATTATCGCGAAGGAATTATTTTAATGTCTTCGATTTTTTTAATTATCGGAATAACTTTTTATCAGTATCGCAAAACAGAACGTGCGCTCGATGCATTAAAAGATCTTGCTGCACCTAAAGCAATTGTGCTGCGCAACGGAAATGAAATATATATTCCGGGAAGAGAGGTTGTTCCCGATGATATTATTATTTTAAGGGAAGGGGACAGGGTTCCTGCGGATGCAATTATTGTGGAGGCTGTGAATTTATCGGTCGATGAATCATTGCTCACCGGTGAATCGATGCCGGTATTAAAATCGCAGCAGGAAAATAATAATGCAAACAATTCCGCAAATGCTGTTTTCAGCGGAACAATGGTAGTACAGGGAAAAGGGATGGCGAAAGTGCATGCAACAGGTATACATACGCAATTTGGAAAAATAGGAACCTCTCTGAAAGATATTGTGCAGGAGGAAACACGATTGCAGCGCGAAATGAAATCACTGATCCGCCGGCTGGGAATAGGCGGGGTTTTTATAAGTATCGGTGTGGTATTGGTTTTTTATCTCACACGTGCCGATTTCATGCAGGCTTTGCTCATCGGATTATCTTCATCAATGGCAATTTTACCGGAGGAATTTCCTGTTATCCTCACCGTTTTTCTCGCGTTGGGGGCATGGCGGTTATCGCAGAAAAATGTCCTTACACGAAAACCATCGGCGATTGAAACATTGGGTTCTGCAACGGTATTATGCAGTGATAAAACGGGTACCATCACTAAAAATAAAATGGAAGTAGTGGCATTTTATGATGGTAAAAGATTTCTCGAACGCAATGAAAAATATTTCGCCGCATCTGATTTTAAACAACTCATCTTCACGGCGCGAAAAGCATCACAAACAGCCTCCGCCGATCCTATGGAAAAGGCGATTGATGCTGTGTATGATGAACTTGAAACAGCGGACCCTGAAAGCGCATTTATCCGTGAATATCCGTTGTCAAGAGAATTAATGGCGATGACACGCGTGCATCGTTCACCCGATGGATTACATTTTTTAGTCTCCATGAAAGGCGCACCCGAAGCCGTATTTGCATTGTGTAAATTAAAATCTGATCAAGTC
>CAYTFT010000487.1:0-1848 GCA_964437155.1 uncultured Chitinophagales bacterium
ATTTGTGATCGTAACAGCTTCACTCGTCAGCAATGCCGCACAGATCACCTGCAGTGCTTCATTTTTTGCACCCTGGGGGACAATCTCACCTTTTAATTTCTTTCCCCCGATGATTTCAAATGCATCCATTAACGGTTCTTTTTGTAGTTGTGGTAATTCGGCCCCTGATTCTGTTTGTAGCGTTTGAAATTGCGGCCACCGCCTCCCTGGCGATTCTGGTTTTGCTGTTGCCCGCCCTGACCCTGTGTGCGGCGGGTGGATTTGGATAATGTATCGAGATCGGCAGTCTCTTCGAGTGAAAGATTTCCTGCGCTGAGCGTATTCAGATCGCTTTTAATGATCTCATCATTCACGTTTTCGCGGTTCCAGTTCTGGTAAACGAGTTTCATATAATTACCAATCACCTGGGCAAATTCTTTTTTCATTTGCGGATCGTCCATGCTGACAGCCTTGTTCACACAGGTTTCGATATTTTTCCCGTAATGCGCAAACCGGATCTTCGAACGCGGATATTCCATCTTAATATTTTTACGCATCAGTGTTTCGCGTTCCGGTACCGGATACGGCGAATTGGCTTTGAGCTGAAAATCGCTCATCATAAATATATGATCCCAGAGTTTATGCCTGAAATCTTCAACATTGCGAAGAGTAGGGTTCATCGTTCCCATCAGGTCGATGATATCCTGCACCAGTTTGTTGCGAATATCATCATCTTCTATCGTACAGGCATACTTGACCATGATTTGCACATGCCGACCGTATTCCTTGAGAATCATTTTTTCCTTCTGCGTATTATACGTCATTCAGATAATTTTCATCAAAGGTAATGAATTCACGGGAGGGTGAGAGGCGCCGGTTTTTCTCTGTAGGCATTGACCGGATAATTTCTGCATTATTATCCGAAAGGTGATTTACATCATAATAAATAATAGGGTAAAGGGATAATTTGGGCTTTACAATTTCACATTAAATCTGTTTATCATGAGATCAAAATTACCACGGAGCAAACGGGAAAAATTATCTGCTTACTCTGCAATGGCCGGGGTGATGTTCACCGTGCCTTCTATTACGTGCGGACAAGTAATTTATCGCGATATTGATGATATTTCGATCACCGGGGATTATGCGTTCATTGATATGGACGATAACGGTGTTGATGATTTTACGTTCGAGGTTGATCTGGATGTCTTCGATGTCCCTATGGCCATGGGCTCGGGACACCGGAACGGTATCGGATACACTTCAAATGTTTTCATTGGATACCAGGGAACATCCTTCGGGAACAATTATTTTATAAGTGCCCTTGACAGCGGCGACAACATTGCACCCGCGGGCCCGTGGCTGTTGGCATACCCGGATATCATTTCCTATTATTATTACCCGTTCCTTGCCTTTGACTGGGGAGCACTGGGCATGCAGGGCGCTTTTCTGGATGCAGGTGATAAATTTGCAGGTGTCCGTTTCAGAGCTGATGACGGCATGCATTACGGATGGCTCCGGCTCGAAGTTTCTTTGTATCCCTCGCTGATTGTAATAAAAGATCTTGCGTACTCGGCTGATCCTGAAACGCCGATAAAGGCGGGTCAGACGGATGGTTGTTATGCACCCTCTGTGATCGGGACTACGGCAATAACCGCTGCATCGGCAAAATTAAAATGGGAAGCTGTGGGTTCTGCCGATCAGTACGAGGTACAATATAAAATGGAAGATGCGGCTGAATGGACCAGCAAACCGGTCTACGCACCGCGCACCTTCCGGAACATCAAGGGCCTGGACTGTAATACAAATTATGAATGGAAAGTAAGAGCCGTTTGTGCGGATGGTTTCACAACAGATTTTTCAGCTACG
>CAYTFT010000488.1:0-1845 GCA_964437155.1 uncultured Chitinophagales bacterium
CTTCGATCTCCACATGTTCAAATGGAAGTGACTGCATATATATTTCAAGATCAGCTCTTGCATGCTGTTGTTCTTTCATGGTGACATGCAGGCTGTCGCCAAAACTGAAACAACTGTTCACATCGGGATTATTTCGTAATGCGCCTAACAGCCGGAATAATTGGCGGCTTTTCACAGAGAATAATTTTTTGTCGTAATTACGGATGATCTGTTCCGGTGTGTCAATGGACAGGATTTTTCCTGCCTGGATCAGCGCAATGCGGTCGCATAGAACGGCTTCATCCATATACGGTGTGGATACAATGATGGTGATCCCCTGCGTTTGTAATCGCTTGAGCATTTCCCAGAATTCTTTTCTGGAAACAGGATCAACACCTGTGGTGGGTTCATCGAGGAATAAAACTTTTGGCCGGTGAATCAATGCACAGCAAAGCGCAAGTTTTTGCTTCATCCCTCCGGATAATTTCCCTGCTCTTCTTTTTTTAAATGGTTCGAGCTGAATATAAATTTCTTTTACCAGGTCGAAATTTTCACTGATGCCGGTATTAAATAGGATGGCAAAGAATTCGAGATTTTCTTCAACGGTGAGATCCTGATATAACGAAAATCTTCCCGGCATATATCCGATCATTTTGCGGATCTTTTTAAAATCTCTGACCACGTCATTTCCTTCCACCGTTGCAATGCCGCTGTCCGCAAGCCATAAGGTGGTAAGTATCCTGAATAATGTTGTTTTACCGGCGCCATCCGGCCCGATCAAACCATATAATTCACCTGGATTAACTGCAATAGATATATCATCCAATGCCCTGATGCGGCCTTTGTCAAATGTTTTGATGATATTTTCAGCAGTAATGGATGCCATACGTGTTTTTAAAATTTTACCTCGCCGTACATGCCTATTTTAATACTGCCATCATTCACCACACGGACCTTCATCGCATAAACAAGATTGGCACGTTCATCTTTTGTCTGAATGGTTTTTGGCGTGAATTCGGCTTTATCTGCAATCCAGTAAATAATTCCTTCCAGTGATTTTGTTTCTCCGTTACCTGCATCGATATGCACCACTACTTTATTACCGATTTTAATGGAAGCAAGCTGGTCGCCCGTTACATACGCGCGCAAGGTCATCGTCTGCAGGTCGGCAATTTTATAAATCGCTTTGCCGGGAGCAGTATATTCGCCCTGTTCGGCATATTTTGTAAGTACGGTTCCTTTCACCGGATTTATGATATGCGCCTGCATCAACTGATCATCGATTTGTGCGATCTGCAGGGTGAGCGGATTCACTTCATTAAAAATGGATTGCGATGTGGTTTCGAGTGCCGACCTTTGTGCATCGAGTTGTTTTTGCAAAACACTGATCTGATTGCTTATATCGTCAGATTGTTTTTGTGTTGCAACTCCGGCGGCAAGCAGATTCTCTACTCTGATTTTTTCTGTACCGGCAGTCCGGATCTGTTCCTGCAATGCCGATAACTGTGCATTGATATCCGGTTGCCGGCTCAACACGGCTGCGATCTGTGCCTGCAGTTGTTTCTTTTTTAAATAGAGCTGATTCGTATCTACAAATCCCACGGCGGTATTTGCTTCTATGGTATTTCCTTCTTCCACCTGCAGTTGCATGATTTTTCCGCCGGTACCCGCAGAAACGATTATTTCTTTGGCTTCAAAAGTTCCGGTTGCATCAAAATCGTCGCCGTTTGTATCGCAGGATGCCATTATCCAAAGTATGCAGGCCGGGATCAGAATTTTTTTCATATTATTTTATTTTTCCAAGTGTGATCTGATAATTAAATTGTGTTGCCAGTAACTGTATCTCGTGTGTGGAAAGAGATATGT
>CAYTFT010000489.1:0-1844 GCA_964437155.1 uncultured Chitinophagales bacterium
CCTGTCATTTCCTTTAGTTGCGCATAGAGAATATCGATCAGGTTACCCGCCGGTACCAGTTCAATATATTTTCGATAATAAGCAGGATGTTCTGCCTCCGCCGGATGTTGCCATTGTTGTTGCATTGCCTGGATTGATTTTTTTATGCCGGCAAAATTGCCGTTTCCGAATATAAAGTTATTTTTATTCCTGAAATACTTCTTTATGGCACGCGTCATTCATTTTGAAATTCCCGCATCGGACCCGCAGCGTTCGGTTGATTTTTATTCCAAAACATTCGGATGGACCATTTCACGGTGGGGAGAAGAAGAATACTGGCTGGTGTCCACGGGCCCGGAAACAGAACCCGGCATCCATGGTGCTGTCATAAAACGGCGGGCGCCCGATATGCCGGTAGTTAATTCCATTGGCGTGCAGGATATTGATGCAGCAATGGAAGCGGTTGTTACAAATGGCGGAAGTATAGTCGTTCCGAAAAATGTAATTCCCGGTGTAGGGTATCTCTGTTATTTCAAAGATCCGGATGGTGTGATCCACGGGATCATTCAGAATGACCCGTCCGCAAAATAATTTTTACCGTTATTTTAGGATCCTCTGATAATTCCTCCTCAACCTCCATATTAAAAATCCAATTATAATTTCTATTACATGAGCACTTTCCGTAAAAAAATGCGCTATGCATTTGACAACACAATGAGCAAGGGCCCGGTTGCACTTATTATCTGGCTGGGCATTATTTCATTAATGGTCATTATTGTGGCCGCACTCATATTATTAATAACCGGTTTTCATCAGCCTGAAGAAGAGGGACTGAATTTTATCGAAGCCGCCTGGCAAAGTTTGATGCGCACGCTGGATTCCGGAACCATGGGTGGTGATATGGGATGGGGGTACCGCGTTGTAATGTTATGTGTCACCATCGGTGGTATTTTTATCGTGAGCACGCTTATCGGTGTATTATCCAGCGGTATCGAAGGGAAACTCGATGAATTACGCAAAGGTCGGAGCGAGATCATGGAAAAAGAGTACACGCTGATACTCGGATGGAGTTCAAAAATATTTACGATCATTTCGGAACTCGTTGCCGCAAACGAAAATCAGAAAAGGCCGCGCATTGTTATATTATCTGATATGGATAAAGTGGAAATGGAAGATGCCGTGAGAACAAACGTGCCCGATACAAAAAACACCCGCGTGATCTGCCGGAATGGTGATGTTACAAATCCCGTTGACCTCGCCATCGTAAATCCCGCGAATGCCAGATCCATTATTATTCTCAGTAAAGAAGATGAAGCAAGTGATTTTGAAGTCATAAAAACAATTCTCGCCATCACCAATAATCCGGCGCGCAAAAAGGATAAATACCATATTGTTGCCGAAATGAAAGAAACACAAAATCTTGAAGTGGCGAAAATGGTTGCGAAAGATGAAGCGGAGATCATTTTAACGGATGATATTGTCGCACGCATCATGGTACAAACCTCCCGCCAGAGTGGTTTATCTATTGTGTATACTGAATTAATGGATTTCGGCGGTGACGAGATCTATTTCAAGGAGGATCCGAAACTGAATGGCAAAACATACGCCGAGGTTTTATTTATGTATGCAACCAGTGCAGTGATGGGCATCAAAAAAAACGGCGAATCAATCATCAATCCGCCCATGGATACATTATTTGAAGACGGCGACGCATTGATTGCAATGAGTGAAGACGATGATACACTTATCATTTCGGGGCATTCAGATTATACAAAAAATGAGTCAGCCATAAATAATCATACTGTTACAAACAGTAGAAAAAAGGAAAAGATACTATTGCTGGGATGGAACCCGCGTGTAATTCG
>CAYTFT010000490.1:0-1834 GCA_964437155.1 uncultured Chitinophagales bacterium
GTCAGGCAGCCAGTTACCGGTTTGATTGAACGCTTTCTCACCTGCGAGCACTTCCATCCATTCCACCTTGCGTGTGCCGCCATAGGCTTTTTCCACGGCTGCATCAAACACGCGCACGGAAGACTTCCAGATATCGCGTCCGGTGCCGTCGCCTTCAATAAATGGAATAATAGGATTGTCGGGAACATGCAGTTTCCCGTTCTGGATGGTGATCTTCTGTCCGCTCATTATTTTAATTTTTGCGCAAAGATAATGGTTTGCGAAGAGGAAGAATGCCAACCGCTGAATAAAACCTCCGGTAGTAATTCCTGTGCAGGCAGGCGCGATGCAACAGAGCAGAATCTTCCTTATCCTTGCACATAAATTTTCTCTTTGGAAAAACAACAGCCGCAACTGAACCGGGTACTCGGACTCACCACCGCCATTTTACTGGTGATCAGTTCTATGATCGGTTCAGGGATATTTAAAAAGATCGCACCCATGAGCGCCTCACTCGGTGATGCGAATCTTGTTCTGCTGGCATGGATTCTTGCCGGTGTTATTTCAATGTTCGGCGTATTTACATATAGCGGACTCGCTTCGCTCACCGAAGAAGGTGGCGGACAATTTGAATATTTCAGGATCATTTACGGAAATTTCTTTGCTTTTTTATTCGGATGGGCATGCTTTACCGTAATTCAATCGGCATCCATAGCATCCATTGCTTACGTGTTTTCTGAATCGGTAAATAATCTTTTTCCATTCGGAGAACCACTCAGCAAGTGGAAAGATTTTTCTCTTTTCGGATATATTTATCCCTTCGCCAATTCGGGTGTTAAAATATTTACGATCCTCACGATCATCCTGCTCACCATTATTAATTATATTGGTGTAAAGAGAGGCGGTTTATTGAATGATATTTTTTCTGTTGCAAAAATTGCGGGCATTCTCCTGCTGATCGTTGCCGGTTTTTTATTGCAGGGAAATGCGCATACGGATATGCAATACCATGATGTATTTTCCGGCCATGCAGAAAATTTTAATTTGATGAGCGCAATGTTCACCGCTATGCTCGCAGCGTTCTGGGCGTATGATGGCTGGATCAATCTTTCTTATATAGGGGGAGAAGTAAAGAATCCGAAAAAAAATATCCCCATTGCCATTATCGGCGGTACGGCTATCGTCATGTTTATTTATGTGCTGTTGAATTATGTGTATCTGCAGGTGATGCCTGTACCGGGATTTATTGAAATGCAGGCCGAGGGAAATAAAATTGCTGCAGCAGAGGTGGCGCGATTACTCTTACCCGGGATTGGATTCACACTTATTTCTGTGCTCATCATGATCTGTACTTTTGGCGCTACCAATGCAAGCCTGATGAGTTCACCGCGTATTTATCACCAGATGGCAAAGCGGAAATTATTTTTCCCGCAATTCGGTGAAACGCATCCGCGTTTTCATACACCGCATAAATCTCTTTTGTACCAGATGATCTGGAGTTGTATACTGGTAATTTCCGGCACCTTCGACCAGCTTACCGAGATGCTCATTTTTGCATCGTTTATTTTTTACGGAAGCGGCGCCGTCGGCATTCTGATCATGAAACATAAAAAGCGCATAACAGCAAAAGTGCCCGGATATCCTGTCATTCCCGTAATATTTATTTTATTCTGTGCCGGTCTCGTGATAAATACCATTTACAGCCAGCCCGAACTCAGCCTCACCGGATTATTCTTTGTCGTCATCGGAATTCCAATTTATTTTTTTATAAAAAAGCGACAACTCAAAGAACAAGAAGAATGAGACGCGGAGAGGAACGAGAAATGAAAGATGAAAAATGAAAGATGAAATAAGA
>CAYTFT010000491.1:0-1826 GCA_964437155.1 uncultured Chitinophagales bacterium
CAATTAAACAACCTATCGGAAAATCTATCTGATAAGGATACTACATTATTCAAAACTGAAACCAACACAACAAATCAATCTACTGAAGACATGGAAGTGCATCACCATACCCATCACGAGCACAGCAAACGAAACTGGAAATCATATTTCTGGGAGTTTCTAATGCTGTTTCTTGCCGTTTTTTGCGGTTTCCTGGCAGAATATCAACTTGAACATAAGCTGGAAAGTGACAGAGCAAAAGAACTTGCAAAAAGTTTTTACTATGAATTAAAAAATGATTCCGCTACTGCAGTTATAAAAGTGCAGAACAGGATAAAGCAGGAAGATGCTTTGGCAGGTGTTGTCAGCTATTTAAAAGACAGCAGCCTTACCTATGTGTCCAAATCATTTGCCATCAATTTTAGTTACGGCGTTAGCTTTCGCACGCCCTCCATTTTTGAGCCGAAAACTGCTATTCTTGAACAGTTAAAAAATTCAGGGTCTTTGCGCTACTTCAAAAACGATGAATTACAGAATCTGATCGGCGATCTCACAGTGGCCATCAAAAATATCTATGACCGGCAGGATCTCGAAACACAGGTTCGAATGCAGTATTTAAATCCGATTATTATCCGATTAATTGATTTTGACTTTGATACCCATTTAAAGGAAAACGGAAAAACCGTCTTTGAAGGAATGAAAGATTTCGAAACCAGTAATGATACCTTTCCATTTCATATTGACGACCCTGAGCTATTTGATAAGAAGGATGCCATTAAAATTTTGAGTTTTTACCGGGCAAATGTTATCAACTCCACGAGAGTAATAGCAATTAAAAAATACATGGAAATCAACGCAGAGTTATTGGCATTACTGCGTAAAGAATATACCATTGAATAATTGAAAAATCTCAGCTCTGCCTATTCTCTGCCTCCAGCAGATAAATCCGAATCGGCTGTGGTGTTTGCAGTCTCTGACTGCGCTCCGATACATTAACATAATTCGTCCTATCGGTCGGTGGGGACACCAACCGATAGCACATTTTGGTTGGTGGGACACCAACCTATAGGACGTTTTTCCTCATGCATAACGCAAGCGTCCGATTGTGCCTTCCATCTGAAGCGTCCGCTTCTATTTATAATCTGCTGAAAGAATTCAGATTTCATTTCGACTGGTGAATGCACTAACAAATAAATAATGCTGATGTGAACACCAACATCCGGCAAAATTCCGCACAAAACATCCAATTAAAAATTATCTTCGCTGATGAAATTCCGTTTTTGTATTTAATCCAATTAATCCTGACGCATGCCCCATCTCAAGCACGAAAAAAAGATCACGTGGTTTGTTGTTATCACGCTAATTTCACAGCCGATCGGGGCCATTGCGTCCATGCTTATTTATCCGCCGGATTTTTCGGGGGAGTTTCCTGTGTATGCACCCGACAGTATTATGCTGATGGTGATCGGCGGCTCATTGATGATCGGCGGGTTTACGGTCATGGGTATTAAACTGGCGGATGAAAAGAAGGTGCTGCCCGCGGCGGGCTTTACCATGCTGGCCATCTCCAGCGGGATCATGATGACATCACTGTTCGAGATCACCCACATTGTTTCGCTGGAGACGTATGAGAAATTTTACAGGATCCAGACCTCCGGCAATTTTTTATATCTGCCTTCCATGTTCCTGATCTCTGCGTATGAGGATTTTAAAAAATGGGTCCGCTATATCGGTTTGGCAAGCGCATTAATATTGCTCATTGCCAGTTTTCTGTTTCTCTTTGGCAACCGCGATTTTAAAACACTTGAACAGATCTCCAATCTCGGGTTTTTCATTATGTTCTTCAC
>CAYTFT010000492.1:0-1826 GCA_964437155.1 uncultured Chitinophagales bacterium
CATGGTTGCTTCATATCATAGAAGTATAAATAATACAGCCGCGGATTCTAAAAAATATTCCATACCATATAAATTTATATGTATTGAATTGGGATATGTCTTCGATTAAGCCTACGCAAATAAAATCTTGTTTTGAACAGTGAATAAGTAATTTTGGCGATGCCATTTGAGAGAGAGTTACATGGATCAATTTGAACTCAATTAATTCCGGGAAACCAGGCGTAATAGTAAGTAAAGTAGGCGCAGTATTTGGTAATTTTCAGAGCATTTGAATGCGGGTTGAGGGAGCGAAATAATCGTACATTTGAATGAATGAAATTCCTTTGTGCGACTGCAGCAGTTTTATTTTTTTGCCTTGGTGCATTTTTTCAATCCTGCGACCGGTATAATGAATATGAGATGCCGGACGGCCGTTACGGTTATATGGCTGGATTGAATCTTGTTCTGAATATTGATACAGCAGGAGATTACCTCGACAGTTGCAACAATCCGGCGGTGCTGGTTACCGGCCATGGCGCTCAGTCTCCGGTATTTAATTATGCCCTGATAGAAAAGGTCGAATTGTTTGAGGATCCCGCGACAGCATACGGCCATGGATATCAATTTGGAAAGAACTATTCATACGCTTACCAGACCATTCACACCAACACCGAAACCCTCGACCTGAGTTGCCGAAGAGGTGACACCCAGGTATCCTTTCACTGGATCAGGATCTGCATTGGCTATCAGAACTACAAGGTTAAATGCAGGATCGGCAGTCAGCCGGCAGAATACAACCTGCTTTCGTTCCTGCACGACTTCCAGTCCTATCATCAGGTATTGCAAATTCAGGACAGCACCATTTCACTCGACAGCGTCAGGTACAAGGGTGAATGGTTCCTTGAAGCAGACAGCGCAGGTTCAGGAATGGTACTGGGTGGAATAAGCAAAAAGCAAACAGCTCCTGACCCGTTATGTGCCACCTCGCCGCCGCTTTCGCAGAACCTTTACGTACTTACGTTTCCGATTCCTTACGGACTTGTGTTTTATAAGAATGAAACAAAAACATTGCACGTTTCCATCTCAATGAAAAACAGTTTTGAATGGATTGAACACAGCGATCCGGCTTATTTTGAGCCGCTTGACGGAGATACAGTTTTCGATATTGGCTTGAGGGGGGCAAAAGTGATTCAGTAGCAAAGGGTAAATTTTGTTCTTGGCTTATTTTCCTACTTTCACGCGCTGTTAAAAATTCCCGAATTGAAAGAAAAACTAAAAATTACATCACTCACAGAAACCGTGGAGGTAAACATCCGCTTCTCCGAAACGGATCCCATGGGAATCGTATGGCACGGCAACTACCTCAAATACCTTGAGGACGGTCGGGAGGCATTCGGCGCCAAATACGGTATCGGTTATATGGATATTTACAAGCAGGGATATGCAGCCCCACTGGTGGAAATCGACATCAAATACAAAAAGGCATTGCGGTACGGAGAAAACATTCTCATAGAGACAAAATACGTACACGACGATGCAGCCAAAATTATTTTTGCGTACAAGGTGATGAATGCCAAAAAACCCGAGGAGATCATTGCAACTGCAAACTCCATCCAGGTTTTTCTCGATCTCAACGGGGAACTCATGCTAACCAATCCGCAGTTTTACCAGGAATGGAAAAAGAAGTATGCTGTGTGATCAATTCCGAAAAAATACATGAGTGCCGTATTTATTACAGGTGAAAATATTGTAAGTCCGCTCGGATTTTCCGCCGGCGAGAACTTTAAAAATGTTTCGGAACACAGAACAGGCGTGAAAACCATTCATGATTCCGCCTTTATTCCGGT
>CAYTFT010000493.1:0-1814 GCA_964437155.1 uncultured Chitinophagales bacterium
TGCAGTTCACGTTCGGTTTTCATCGGGCTAATTTCGTGAATAATTTATTGTGTCGCATATTTATTTACATTTTATAAATGCTCATCGCCGGAAATAGAAATAAGTTTATCACAGGATATGTAAAGGATGCCGGTATGCGTCAGGCGGATCCGCTGCAAGGCCGCCGGATGATGAACCCCGTTATCACATTTATCGGGACCATCGAGGCAGTTTTCGGCTTGCTGATTTATGCAGTTTCCACCGGTTTGATCTATGGGCAGTCGTGCATCCGATAGATGAACAAAGTCCGCTGATGCATTAGCCTGAGCAGGACTGCGAGAACAGCTTTCTCGGGGTGATCATCGTAATTAACGGTTTTGATGCATCCTTTCACCAGCGTGTGCATACGAAATTCAGTTATCTGTATGATAATATTGTGCGGGGCGTAAAATTTATCATCAATTTTGAAAATCTTCCCAATGGAATGATACGACATCATGTTGACAAAGTTGGCGAATATGAACGTGTACCACTTCCCGACGAAACCGTTTGAATGCATATGGCAGATTAAGTTGATTTTTCCGCATTATTTTTCTTGTTTCTGCGTTTATTATTATTTGCATGCGGGAAACAGACATAATCGAAATGTTATTTTTCCCCGAAAAGTAAAACGGATATTATAATTTTACGCTGACAGGACATGCGTATTTATCTTTTTCTTATTATTCTTTCTGCAGGATTTATTTCTGCCTGCGGCCAGCAGCTGAAACATTATGATTTACAGCATCCTGACCAAATACTCGAACTGCCGGAGGTATTGCATGAGATTTCCGGCATTACGTTTATTAATGATGAAACATTTGCCTGTGTTCAGGATGAGAACGGCATTTTATTTATATATGATATTGTGTTGCAGCAGATCACCGAAAGCTACCCTTTTCATGCCGATGGTGATTATGAAGGAATAACCAGAGCAGGAAATTCCATTTATATTTTACGCAGCGACGGAAAAATTTATGATATAAAAAATTATGAAACCGACGCATCAAAAGTCAAAAGTTACGTAACGCATGTGCCGGCTGCCAATAATGAGGGATTGTGTTATGATATTCGAAATGACCGGCTTCTGATAGGATGTAAAAATAAGATCGACAAAAAAAGTATTCCGAAAGACACAAGGCAGATCTATGCTTTTGATATCGAAAAAAAGGAACTCAAAAAGGACCCGGTATTTCAATTTGATGAGGATGATGTAAAGAATTTCGCCGATAAACACGACATTGCGGTTCCCGGACTTACGGATAAAAAAAGCGGACTGGAATTTAAATTCAATATTTCTGCGATCGCGGTACATCCGCTGAACAATAAATTATTTGTGCTCGATGCAGCAGATCACTTGCTTTTTGTTCTGGATAAAAAAAGCAGGCTCGACAATCTCATCCCGCTCGATCCTGCGTTATTCAATAAACCCGAAGGGATCACCTTCGACCGGCATGGGACAATCTATGTGACGAACGAAGGGCAAACCGGCAAGGCGCGACTGCTGGTGTTTAAAAGAAAATAGCAATCTGTTGTTGTTTTCACATAGGTACAAAATAAAAATATTGTCCGTTCCAGCTGATCCATGTCAGTAACCCACATATGAACTCAATATTCTTTTTAGTTGTAATGATCTGATTGTTTGTAATATTAATTGCAGTATTATTTGAAATAACAGCCGGGTCAAGCAGCACTTTGATAGTGTTGAGGGTAATAACTACGCCATTTCCAGTTGCTGAAATTTTATCAAGGGTTTCAATATTTCCCGATTTTAATACATTGAAATAGAAATATGA
>CAYTFT010000494.1:0-1778 GCA_964437155.1 uncultured Chitinophagales bacterium
TTTCATCGAGAGGCGACGAATGATATCCTGACATTCGGCAGCAGTGATATTTCCCTGTTTGTTGCCATCCTCGATCTCCTGTATCCAGACATTATAGGAACCATAAGGTGTTTTTCCCAGAAATGCACGCCAGTCACCGATATAATCTGAGGAAAGTTCGCGTTTCGGACTACTGGTTTTTATTACCGGGAATGTGTAATGAATATCGGGGTGAATAAATTTTTGCGATTTAATGCAGGAGGAACATTTTCCGCAACTGTCCTCTTCCGTTCTGTCCTCACAATTCATATACTGGGCAAAGGCAAGTGCCATACTCAGGTTGCCACAACCCTCAGGACCGAGAAAAAGCTGTGCATGACTCACACGACTTTCTTTCACTGAAGCGATGAGCTGCTTTTTAATTTTTGTCTGGCCGATTACGTTGCTGAAAAACACAATTGTCTTTAGAAGGATTTAGAATGGGAGATTCAGTTCTCACCGAGAAAACTTAACATGGCATCATTCAATGGTTCTGCCGCCGGCGGAAAAACTGCGATCAGAACACCGGTTTCATCCAAAAGGAATTTCTGAAAATTCCATGTGACGGTTTTATTCAGCCCGCCATCAAAATCAAGCGAAGTGAGCCACCTGAATACCGGATTCATTGTCGGGCCGATCACCGCACTTTTTGACGCCAGCGGAAAGGTTACGCCATACCGGTAAGAACAAAAATTTTTTATTTCTCTGTCGGTGCCGGGTTCCTGTTCGCCAAAATCATTGGAAGGAAAACCCACTACTGCCAGACGGCTGCCGTACACCGAAAATAATTCCTGTAATTGTTTATACTGATCGGTATACATACAATCACTGGCGGTATTTACCACAAGGATCTTTTTCCCTTTAAATGCTGAAAAACTGATCTCGCCCCCGTCAATGGACGGAACGCTGAAATCATGTATCGTTCGTACACCGGTCATCATCGTCATGCAGGCAAATTTAAAGTATTTTGGCAACCTTTGTGATAAAGATGGTGTTTCACATTTTATGAAAGCAACAGTGAGCAGAAGGGCGGTGTTCAATGCCGCACACAGATTGTATAATCCTGCATGGGATGATGCAACTAACGACAAAATATTCGGCGTATGCAATAATCCGAATTTTCACGGGCATAATTATACCCTTCTGGTAAAAGTAACCGGCGAGATCGACCCGGAAACGGGCTATGTGATCGATCTTAAATTCCTGAGTGATATTATCAGAGAAAATATTACAGATGCATTCGATCATCGCAATCTGAATCTGGATGTTCCGGAATTCAAACAACTGAATCCCACTGCCGAAAATATTGCGGTCGTTATATATAACAAATTAAAAGCGGCAATTAATAATACCCTGGATATCAGGATTGTATTGTACGAAACAGAAAATAATTTCGTGGAATTCCCTGCGTGATCAGAGGATACGCAATTTATTTTCGGTATCCATTTTATGTTGCATCAACGCTGCGATATTTCTCGCACGCTGTTTCATGGCTTCCGTGTTTTCACCGCTGAATAAACTGTCTGCAGTTGTTTCGAAGAGGGAAAGCCAGCGCTCAAAATGTATTTTTTGTAAAGGAATTTTTTCATTGATACGGTAATGTGGCGTCATTGCATTACCTGTATAGGCGGGAGTTCCCAAAACCTGATTTTCCCAAAAGTCAAACATTACGGGCAGATGTTTTTCCCAGTCCACCGCGGCTATATCGGTGAATATATAACCGATCACCGGATCCGGTTTTACAGTCTCATAAAAAGTCC
>CAYTFT010000495.1:0-1777 GCA_964437155.1 uncultured Chitinophagales bacterium
CAAGCGTACCAGCAAATGCCAGACCGGCTTTTTCATATAACACCAATCCTTCCTCCGGACTAATCCGTTCACCGTGCAAAACTTTTTCTGCAATTGATAACAGCGTACCATCTGCAGTTGTTGCTGCAAGTAAACTCAGTATTTCCTCTTCACGTGTCATTGTATAAAAATAAAATTGGCTGGCATGTGCCAACCAATTTCAGTTAATTTGAAAAACCAGTATGCATAGCAAAATATTTATGGTACCGGCAGTTAGTTGTATTATTTTATCACTGTAATTTTTTGTGTCAGTGTAAATTCACCGTCAGATGCTTTCACCAAATAATCACCTGCGCTCAGGTTATTTGCGTCGAAAACGATCTGTTTCGTATTTGTATTTGGAACAATGATTCTGTCGATCAGTTCGCCGGTGATATTGTACACTTCGAGTGTTAATTCACTGTGCTCAAAATTTTTCATTTCAAATACAAATTCATCTTTCGATGGATTCGGATATACACTTAACTGAATGAGTTTACTTTTCAGTACTTCATTTACACCAACAACGCCGGGCTGACAACCGGGAGATTCCAAAATACTGGAACGGGTAGTTTCGAGTATCTGACGCATTTTCGTTGCCTGATCATCGGTGAACATATTCATAGAACCATCATCCACATAATCCATATAATTCATGAACATATAACCGGGGCTCACGGGAGCACAATCATCTAATTGCGGAAAAGTAGGATGGCCGTAAGTGGCATCTTCCTGGTTGGGTGTATCCGCCATATTATCGGTTCCATCACATTGTGGTTCCGGATCAAAATCATCATCGCCCCAGATATGGTTGAGACCAAGCCAGTGGCCGATCTCATGTGTTGCGGTGCGGCCCAGGTCATACACGCCACCCGGACTATCCTCGCCAAAATATTTATATCCGATCACCACGCCGTCTTTAGCAGAAGGTCCTCCCGGAGGAGTTGCATAACCGAGTAATCCGCCGCCGAGGTTACACACCCAGATATTCAGATAATCGCCACGCGGCCATGGATCAATTCCGCCTTTATCGCTGTTCTTCACGTTATCTGCATAATTATCGGCGCCCGGGGCAACAAACAATGTCCAGCTTGAAATTTCAGTTTCGGTGCGGGTAATCCCTGATGAAATAATGCCGTCGGGATCCTGTTGTGCAAGGCAGAATTCAATCTGTGCATCCGCAGCAACGCCTTCGAAAGCTGCAGGTGTTTCATTCGCATCTTCGTTGAGTCTTCTGTAATCGGCATTGAGCACATCCAACTGTGAAGTGACAAATGCATCATCAATATCCTGCACTGCCGAACTGTAAACTATATGCACAACCACCGGGATCGTATATACGCCGCCGTTTGTTTTGTAAACGGTAGTTACATCTGCATTTTGTGCGGCATCTTCCCTGGCTTGCTGTATCGCAGCATACTCATCCGGAAAATACTGTTCGAGCTGGCGCAGGTAATTAACTGAACCACAGCGGATGGTCTGCGAAAACACAGACATCGAGGATGCAAGAAGGATTCCTGCGAATAAAAGTTTTTTCATTTTTGATTTCGGATTGGATTTTAAAGACAAACAAAGTTAAGGATTAATGGCTGTAATTTTTCATCGGGATGTAAGATTATTTCCCCCGTTGACCCGCCATTCAATACACGATAAACGCATCGGTAAGGAAGTAGGTTCCGTTGAAAACTTCAACAAAATAGCAACCGGTGGCAAGGCCTGAAAGATCAAAATATTGTGCAACATTATTTGCAGCTTCAGG
>CAYTFT010000496.1:0-1771 GCA_964437155.1 uncultured Chitinophagales bacterium
GTTGTGAAAATGTAATTAGGGGAATTACTATTATCAGCAATACTGTCAAACCTTTTTTCATACCTGCGGGAAACACGGTGCAAAGTAACGGTGAGATTCAGAGAGGAAGAAATTTTTTCGATAAACGGACGTATTAATTCTGCGGACACCGGCAAACAGCCGGCAGGTCAATGCACGAAGATCATTTTTGCATCCGCATATATTTCACCGGTGAGATGGAGAATATACATTCCGGAAGCCAGGAGATCAAAACCGTTCATGATCACAGCAGTTGTTTTGCCTGTAGATAATGTAACTGTAACAGCAGTGAGTTTCCTGCCCCGGAGATCAAATAAGGCAAGCGATGCATTTGTATTTTCCAGTCCGTTCACATAAACGATCACCTCATCGGTTACAACTGGATCGGGAAGTACATTAATAATATTTTCATCGGGAATACTGATCCCTTTCAGCAACATATATGCACGTGCAAAGCTGGGAATTCCGTAACCGGTAAAATTATCCGGGTCATCGGCGCGGGAAGCGGTAGATTGAATGGCATCCATGATCTCCATATTTGTTTTCTCCGGAAATGCGCTCCATAAACTTGCACAGGCACCGGCGATGAGCGGAGAAGAATACGATGTGCCGTTACCGAAATAAACAAGTCCCGACTGATCAACAACTGCGGTTCCGGCTCCCTGGCCCGCGACATTGGGTTTTATTTGACCGTCGGATGTTGGTCCCTGTGAACTGAAGGATGCATAGTTTCCATTAATATCTACGGCACCGATCGTAAATACACTGTCACCATCGGCGGGCGCACTGATAAAATGCCATTCGGAATCACCTTCATTACCGGCACTGCTGCACACGAGAATGCCTGCTGCTGCCGCTGCATCTGCTGCTTTGGAAATTACCGTCGTATTCCCATCCATTTCTGCATAGGTATGATCATCCGCTGCATTGTCAAACGTTGTATATCCGAGAGATGAATTAATAATATCCGCTCCCACAAAATCGGCATACTCTGCAGCTTCGAGCCAGTAATCTTCTTCCACCACTGATTCGCTGTCAACAATTTCTGTTCTGAATAAATAAAAATGCGCATCAGGACCGCTGCCAATATATTTTCCGGGCATATCGGCGCCCATTATGGAGAGCACATTGCTTCCGTGTGTACTGCTGAAATAAACAGAATCATTATCATCCGGGAAATTGCGTGTTTCAATGATCTGTTCCTTATCCCGGAAACTCTGAAATCCCGCTCCCGTATTTACGCCGTTGAATCCACCATCCAGCACAGCGATGGTCATGCCCTGACCGGTAAATCCCATTGCATGTACAAAATCAATATCGATCATGTGATTCTGATTATATGCGCTGCCGTAAATATCAGATGCATCATTTGTTTTAAATACACTATTATTCAAGGGAACTTCTATTGGTTCATCAGGAATACGGTACCTGTTCACCACGGATATACTTTTAACAAACGGAAAGGATTGAATTACGGCTTTTTGATCTTCTGTTAAATACAAACTCACTGCATTCAGCCATCGGCTTTCTGTTTCAATTTTCAAACCTGCTGCCTGTAATACGCTGATGTATTGCGGACTCACCGGCAGATCCGAATCCTTAATAGCAATATGCATACGATTACGCCGGGCGATACTTTCCGGTGAAAGAAATGCATACGGATCATTTTTGGAAAAAGGCGAGCCTGCCTTATCGGTAAAATACACCCAGTATTTGCGGGCTGCAACCTGCACCTGCGCTGTACCGGAAAATG
>CAYTFT010000497.1:0-1768 GCA_964437155.1 uncultured Chitinophagales bacterium
AATAATCAAATCATATCTCAGTGAACTGCTTCTGCTGTACACAACCATATCGATACCGTTGTACAAACCATTATATGCAACGGCTCCGTAAGCAGGTACGCCGCCCCGCCATCTTGATGGATCTGCACCGTTGAAAAAATTATAATAATTCAGAAATTTATTTTCTCCGGCGATCTCCACATCAGCATTTGCACCGACGAATTCTGTCTGGTAGGAATGGCGCTTATATATAAAGCCGGAGAGATAACTTATGTCCTTCGAATGTTTGAAGGCAGCAACATCCCCCAGATTGGAATAGGTAAAAGTGAACCGGTCCTTTTCAAGAAACAATGCTCCGCCGAATAGATTTGATTTATAAAGAACGGGAGCGTTCCATTGACCGTTATTGCGTATATATTGCAGATCACCGGTGGTTGCGCGTGTGCCGGCGAAAATAAGTGTAACAGAAAGGGAGAGGAGAAGAGACCCGAGAATTTTTTTCATACACTGCCGTTTGAAAACTCTAATTTAATCCAAAATCGAATACGAACTGCTGCTGTTTGCAATAAATTTGTCACAATGATACAGGGATTTGCGGAAAGACTTAAACAGGCAATGAAGAGCGGATTACCGGGTGCTGAAGCACATCGCAGAATGGCTCCGGCAACGCGGGTGATCAGTGATTTCAGGGAAGAAGATTTTCCGGATGCGCGGAGAAGCAGTGTCATGGTTTTATTTTATCCTGTCGGGGATCAAACGCATCTTGTTTTAATTAAGCGTCCCGATTATGCGGGTGTGCATAGCGGACAGGTAAGTTTCCCGGGAGGCCAGTCGGAGAAAGAGGATGTTGATGCAGCCTTTACAGCCTTGCGTGAAACAGTGGAGGAGACCGGTGCAGATAAAAATAAAATAACAGTGTTCGGGCAGTTGAGTAACGTATATATTCCGCCCAGTAATTTCCTTGTATTTCCGTTTCTCGGATATTCCGAATCACGTCCGGATTTTTCACCGGACAGGAATGAAGTGGAATATCTTATTGAAGCACCAGTGCAATTGATCCTCGATGAAAAAAACAAACAGGAATTGCAGGTGATCCGCAACGAAAATATTTTTTTGGTGCCGAGTTATAATATCCTGGGTCACGGCGTATGGGGCGCCACTGCATTGATTCTGAGTGAGCTTGAATTATTGCTGTTACGTACACCGGAAGGGATTATTTTGTAAGCAGATCTGCTTTAATGATCACGGTGGAGAATTTCTGCTGCAAGCTGGAGCAATACTGTTTTTCTTTCGGCTGCAACATCCACTTTTTCGATAAGTGCAATCGCAGTGTTGTAATATTTTTTCACTTCCGTTGCAGCATCCTCGCGGATATGCAATTGATCATACCAGTGCAGTACCTTTTCGATCTTACCATTTTCATCATGGGGGCGTGATGCAATTAATTCTGAAAATGCAGCCTTATCCTCTTCTGCCATTTTTTCAAGTGCCCGGAGCGATAAATATGTTTTTTTATTCTGAATGATATCCCCGCCCTGTTTTTTCCCGAATTTTTCTTTGTCGCCATAAGCATCCAGCAGGTCATCCTGAATCTGAAATCCGATGCCGAGACATACGCCGGCATCATATAATAATTCCGCTGATATTTTATCTCCGCCACCTGCGAGTGCTCCGCAATACAGGCTGCACCCGAGCAATACCGAAGTTTTATTCGTGATCATGGCGATGTACTCAGGAAGTAGTACATCATTTCTGTTTTCGAAGTCCATATCCAGTTGCTGGCCCTCAC
>CAYTFT010000498.1:0-1759 GCA_964437155.1 uncultured Chitinophagales bacterium
TCCATAATTCCGTTTCAACCAATTGATTTTCTTTCAGCCTGCTCAATAATAAAACGCCTCCGGAAGCAAGCGACTGTTTTAATTTTTCAAGGAATTGTACTGAATGAAATTTTTTCGGAATGTTTTTATCAATGAAAAGATCAACGGTGATGAGGTCGTATTTTTTTTCGTTCGCAAGCATAAATCCAAAAGCATCGGTATGTAAAATATGCAGGCGGTCAAATAATTTTTCAGAAGGATAATATTTTTCGGCAAGTTGAATTATTGTTTTATCTATTTCCACACAATCTATCGTTCCCTCGTAATGATATAATTTCTGCAGCATCTGCGGGATACTGCCCAGTCCTAACCCCAGTACCAGCACCGATTGCATATCGTTTAATGTATGGTCAATGGCGCGAAAAGCAGTGCGGAAAGAAGTGTATTTATCTTCAAACGAATACGTTGCATTGGCCGTATTCAGCATATATCTGCCCTCAAAAAAAACAACCTCCAGCGGATCTGAATATTCGCCGGAGGTTGTTTCTATCCGTATAAATTTAATATAACTGAGTAATCGTCTGAAAAAAGGGATACGGGAAGCCACCCTGCAAAACTATATGCTTTAATTGGGTTTATAATATTTTGTTGCCTCGACCATATAAGTATTCTCAATATCGTCGATCCTGTGTTCATCACTTGGGTGCGTGCTCAGGAATTCAGGCATTTTCACCCCGCTTGAACTCGCCGCCATCCGCTTCCAGAAATCTGCTGCCTTATGCGGATCATATCCGGAAGCCGCCATAAATATCAGTCCGAGCCTGTCCGCCTCCGATTCCTGCGTTCTGGAGAAAGGAAGCAACACACCTACTGTTGTTCCAACTCCCACCGCGGTGAGTAAAAGATTACGTGTTTCTGTGGGCTTGTTTGCCAGGGCAACATCCAAAGCCATATATCCGGTCGCAGCCAGCAACTGCTGACTCATTCGCTCATTTCCGTGGCGGGCAACAGCATGCGCAATTTCATGACCAAGCACTACCGCAAGTCCGGCGTCATCTTTCGTATAAGGAAGAATTCCCGTGTAAACGACGATCTTTCCGCCAGGCATACACCATGCATTTACTTCATTGCTTTCAACAAGATTCACTTCCCATTTATATCCTTCAATCAGGTCGCTGTATCCTTCCTGCTTCAGCACTGCCTCAACTGCAGGGATCAGTTTATCCGTTACCCGTTTCACCTCTGTGTAATCTTTACCTTTTTCGACAACCTCGTTCTGGTCAAGAAAATCATGATACGCCGTAAGGCTCATGGAGATCATCTGACTTTCAGGTAAGAGATGAATTTGCTTTCTTCCGGTAATGGGCACCCTCGAGCAACCAACTAAAATTGCAGTGAACAGGAGGGAAATGATAATCTTTTTCATAATTGCGAAATTATTGATTATCTGTCCCTGATTCAAATACCATACTAGATCGGATAAAGAAAGAGCGTATGCGGAAACAGAGTGCATTATCAGGAAGTATAAAAGCGACTGAGCAACTGTTCGCTGTCTTTTCAGGATAGGTCAACCCCATGCCTGATTGCAGCAGGGGACAAGCATAATCATTGATGAGAAAACGGAGCTGCGCACTGCGGATGCAGATCAGATCTTTTCTGAAGTTGTTGGTTCAAAATAAGCCGGTTCCACATTGGCAGTATGGATACCCGACGGCAACTGTATAATAAACATCGGTGTCCGCTCCTTATTGAATTTTTGGAGGTGTTCAAGGATGTCTTC
>CAYTFT010000499.1:0-1751 GCA_964437155.1 uncultured Chitinophagales bacterium
GTTCTGACTTTCAGAATGAGTACAGGCGGGACCGTTGAATATTACGAAAATCAACAAATTGAAAACGGCGAACCCTGCGGCACCTGGGATCTGGAACATATCACCTCCTGCTGGGGAAATTTTTTCGAAAGCGGCCTCACTTACTCCGTTGACCTGGATTATGACTGCAAAGGCATTGCAAAAACAACAGACGGTATGCATGCAGGTTCTACATTTATGATCTTCGATGAGGATGCAGATAATGATATGGATATTGTACTCGGTGATCTTGCATTCGGAAATCTCAACCGGCTCGTAAATGGCGGTGATAATACTTTCGCATATATCACAGCACAGGATACAACCTATCCGGCTTATGATAAACCATATGATCTGCAGATTTTTCCGGCGCCTTTTTTACTGGATCTGAATAACGATGATAAAAAAGATATGATCGTCGCACCCAATAATATTAATTCCAGCGAAAACAGAAAAAATGTCTGGTATTATAAAAATATTTCAACAGACGATTCCTATCAGTTTGATTATCAGTCCGACAGCTTATTTGTTGGCGATATGATCGATCTCGGTGAAGGGGCCTACCCTGTTTTTTTTGATTACAATTACGATGGCCTGCAGGATTTAATAATCGGCAATTACGGATATTATGCGGATGGAAATTATATTGGCAAACTCGCATTGTATGAAAACACGGGAACTGCAACTGAACCGGCTTATACATTGATCACAACAGATCTGGCCGGCATTTCCGATTTCGGATTTAACAGCCTCTATCCTGCATTTGGTGATTTAGATGCCGACGGTGATGCCGATATGTTATTAGGTGAGGAAGAAGGATTTGTGCATTTCTTTAAAAATATCGGCCCGCCGGGCGGACCAGCGCAATTTATTTTATTCGGAGCGGAATACCAGGGGATAGATCCGGGACAAAATTCTGCACCGCAACTGATAGATGTAAATGAAGACGGACTGGATGATCTCATCATTGGTGAAAAAAATGGTAACCTCAACTATTATGCAAATACCGGCACCGCTGCAGCGCCAGTTTTTACTTTACAAAATGAATTCTGGGGAAATGTGGATGTGCGCACCATCGGGTTTATCACAGGTTATGCAGTTCCATTTCTGACAAAAAACACAACAGGTGATTTTGTTTTATATGTCGGTTGCGAGGAAGGCACAATCTATGAATATGATCCTACGGATGATTTCACGGGAGCGTTTACAAAGATCACCTCTACATTTAATGGTATAGATGAAGGTGCTTTCAGTGCCGTCAATATGTCTGATATTAATGCTGATGGCTTGCCTGAGCTCATCACCGGGAATGCACGCGGCGGCGTATCCTTATACCGCGATGAAAATGCTGTTGCGATAGAACAGGATGCGTTACAGAATCGTATCCTTATGTATCCGAATCCGGTGCATGATTATGTTTATATAGAAGCGCTCACCGAAGAGGATGATCTGCAAATACAGATCATTGATCTTACCGGCGGGATCGTGCAGCTTACTTCAACAGATCTTGCAGCACAAAAAAACAGGATCAGTATTTCAAAATTCGATACCGGAATGTATTTTATACGCATCCTTTCCTCTGAAAATGAAATTTTATACACCGGAAATTTTATCAAAATAAAATGAAACGATTTCTGCAAAAATATATTTTAATAATACTGTTGTGCAGAAGTGCCGGCTCCTTTGCGCAATATATTCCCATGCACGATATTCCCGTGCAGCAATACGGAAAT
>CAYTFT010000500.1:0-1750 GCA_964437155.1 uncultured Chitinophagales bacterium
TCACACGACCTCTGTCTCAACCCTTCCAACCTTTCCAACCCTTCCAACTTTTCCAACCCTTCCAACTTTTCCAACCTTTCCAACCCTCCCACCCCACATCTGTCACCACAAAAGCTAATCAATATATAAATACTCCACCTTCGTCAGAAACAACCCTTCTGCCGGAGCAGATAACGCATATTTAAATCGCTTCTTATTGCGAATCCCTTCTTCCAATTCCGCAAGGCTCATTTTCCCTTTTCCGATTTGAAACATCGCACCAACAATGAGTCGCACCATTCCGCGTAAAAAACGGTCGGCGCTGATATATAATATTTTCAGACCGTCCTTTTCTTTCCAGTATATTTCCTGAATATGCACGATCGTTGTTTTTGATCCCTGCTTGCTTTTGCAGAAAGAAGGAAAATCATCGAACTGCTTTATCACGTCACAGGCCATTTGCATCTTTTCAAAATCAAGATCCTGAAAATGCCGGTGATACACCAGCCCGGTCGTGAATACATTTTTTTCGAATGCTATCCGGTATTCATATGCCCGCATTTTTGCATCGAAACGCGCATGGGCCTTTTCATCCACAGGAATGATCCGCCTGACTGCAATATCCTCCGGGAGAAAGGTATTCATCCGCAGCACGATATTTTCATGGATGGCTTTAGCTGTGTCGAAATGTAAAAAAAACTGCTCGGCGTGTACACCGGTATCGGTGCGACCGCAGCCGATGCAGTGAATATCATCCCGCAGAATTGTCTGCAATGCTTCATCCACCTTCTGCTGAACACTTACACCGTTCGGCTGCACCTGCCATCCGGAATAGCCCGTGCCCCTATAACTGATCTCAAGAAAATATCTCACCGTGTAAAGATAGCAATACCCGCCGCTGTCAGCAGTCATAACAGAACCTTCGATTATCTTTGCACAAACACAGAACATCATGTGGCAAAGGATACAAACGATATTTCTCCTGATCTCCGCAGCAGCGGCAGCAGCATTTTTATTTCTCCCGCTTGCCGAACTGGAAGAAGATATTCTCTATGCAAAAAATGATATAGTTTCCACCGCCATAGCCGTCAGTATTATTCTGCTGAGCGGTTTTACAATACTCCTGTATAAGGACAGAAAACTGCAGATACGGTTCTGCCTGATAAATATTATTCTCTCCGTGGCATTACTCGTTGCCGCCATAATTGCCGCCACTACCTTCAGCGAATATGTGCACTTCGAATTTGCCGCCGGCATTCCCGTCGTCATCACAATTGCTCAATTCTTTGCGCGTAGAAATATTAAAAAGGATGATGATCTGGTAAAATCGATGGATAGGTTCAGATAAATATCCCATTTTGTTCGTCACGCTTGAAAATCTGATGTGTTGGGCGGATGCTGATGAAATCTTATTCTCATCAAAATAATTTTTTCCGCGATATTGAATACATGAATAGGGTAATTATCGGGAATGTATTTAAATTGGATTTAATGATCGTATGAATAATTGCAGGTAAGCCGTCCCGGTTTCGAAAGTTTACATCGCACTATAATCTTCCATCAGCAAATTACCATCCGCCACGGCGGACTCAACAGCACTGGCTCCCAACCCCCGAAGGGGGCTTTAGATTTTCGTAAGTATTGACGGTTATCTTCAATTAACCAAAATCTTCATTAGCACATTAGTATCCGCCGCGGCGGACTCATTAGCTCATCAGCACATTAGCACATTAGCTCATTAGCACTGGCCCCCAACCCCCGAAGGGGGCTT
>CAYTFT010000501.1:0-1748 GCA_964437155.1 uncultured Chitinophagales bacterium
GAACGGTACCATATTTTTATTTACCGTAATATGTATCTCACCTAAAGCAGCATCGGCTTTTTTACCGGTGATATTTTTATTTCTCAGATCTATCAGCATTAAATGATTATCTGTTCCGCCTGAAATTATATTGTATTCTCTTTTTATTAATTCATCTGCCATTGCTTTTGCATTGCTGATCACTTGTTTGCAATACGATTTATAATCATCGGAAAGTGCTTCACCGAATGCCACTGCTTTAGCAGCAATCACATGCTCCAGTGGACCACCTTGTGTACCCGGAAATACCGCTCCGTCAATGATTGCGCTCATCATTTTTATTTCACCCTTAGGGGTTGTTTGCCCCCAGGGGTTTTCAAAATCTTTACCAACCAATATCATCCCACCACGGGGCCCTCTCAGTGTTTTATGCGTTGTGGATGTGATGATATGACAATGCGGTACAGGATTATTCAATAATTTGCTGGCAATTAAACCGGACGGATGCGCAATATCTGCCATTAATATTGCTCCTACTGAATCTGCTATTTCCCTGAATCGTTTATAATCCCAATCACGTGCATATGCAGATGCGCCGCAAATGATCAACTTCGGTTTAGCCTCCAGAGCTTTTGCAGACACCTTATCCATATCAATTATACCCGTATCCGGCTCCACACCATAAAAAACCGGCTTATATATTTTTCCGGAAAAATTTACCGGCGAACCATGTGTCAGATGACCGCCATGCGATAAATCAAAGCCGAGAATGGTATCGCCCGGATTTATACATGCCAGCATCACCGCTGCATTGGCCTGCGCACCGCTGTGTGGTTGCACATTTGCATGATCTGCACCAAACAATTCCTTCAACCTGTCGATAGCTAATTGCTCTGTCTGATCCACTATTTCGCAACCTCCGTAATATCGCTTACCCGGATATCCTTCTGCATATTTATTGGTAAGGCAACTGCCCATAGCTTCCATTACCTGCGGGCTTACAAAATTTTCACTGGCTATCAGTTCTATGCCCTCCGTCTGACGGCGCAATTCTTTTTCAATAATCTGAAAAACAGCAGTATCTCTTTGCATAAACTTGTGTTAACAGTGGCAAATTTAGAAAAACAAAAACGGCTGCCCGATGATAAGCAGCCGTTATTTTTTATTTACTTACGGGTGTAATTAATTACCGTTATAAATCACTTTTTCCACGAATGTATTTCCGTTAGCTGTCAACCGGACAAAATATATCCCTGAACTAATTCCGAAATTTTCAAGATTGACGGTATGCTGATATGTTCCGGGTTGCAATTGTGCACCGGGAACTAATGCGCCAATGCGGTCTCCGGCAATGCTGAATAGCTCTACCTCTACATCTGCTGCATTATTTAAGGCATAATTGATCTGGATTACATCTGATGTGATGGTAGGTGATACACTAAATGCCGATCCTTCCTGGCCGCCGGCAATTGCATTTCCTGAACTAAAATGTGCAATCACATTATCAAAGGTGGCCATTGCAAAAAATACATCTGCACTAAACGGATCAGGATTCACGATATGATTATCCAGTTCCCAATAATCGAATACATACCCGGCATTTGCCACGGCATCCATATCCACTATTGTACCGCTTAAGAAGGTGGATGCATATGGATAGGATGAAGGAGTAGTAGCATTTACGGTTACGTTACCTGCTCCTGCCGGCACCACATCCAGCGAAAAGTTATAACTTGGAATTTCCGCTGCATTAAAATATGCTACAATCG
>CAYTFT010000502.1:0-1735 GCA_964437155.1 uncultured Chitinophagales bacterium
ATCGGCGGCTCAAACGAAAATGCGTTATCACCGAATATTAATTTTTTCTTTGTTTTAAGTTCACGTGTAATTACACTTTTGCCATTTTCATTTCCGGCTGATATACATGATCCTCATCAAATACGCGGTGCGGATATTTCACATGATATTCAAATTCATGTTTAAAATGTCTGATTGCCGCTGCCACCGGCCAGGCAGCTGCATCGCCCAGCGGACAAATAGTATTGCCTTCAATCTTACGCTGTATATCCCACAATAAATCGATGTCCTCCATTTTACCGTGACCATATTCAATATTATGTAATACACGTTCCATCCATCCGGTACCTTCCCGGCAGGGCGAACATTGTCCGCAACTTTCGTGATGATAAAATCTGGTAAAATTCCATGTATTGCGAACGATACATTGTTTTTCATCATACACAATAAATCCGCCGGAGCCCAGCATGCTTCCTGTAGCAAAACCGCCTTCACTCAAACTTTCATACGTCATCAGGCGCGGATTGCCGTCGCTCATTTTCAATAATAAATGTTTGGGCAGGATCGGCACCGATGAACCACCGGGAACACAAGCCTTTAATTCAAGATTGTTTTTTATGCCGCCGCAATATTCATCACTGTAAATAAATTCTTCAACGGAAATCCCCATTTCAATTTCGTATACACCCGGCTTATTTATGTTACCGGATGCAGATATCAGTTTTGTACCGGTAGATTTTCCGATACCGATCTTTGCATATTCATCGCCACCATCATTAATGATCGGCACCACAGCAGCAATCGACTCAACATTATTTACGATCGTCGGGCAATTCCAGAGTCCCGCAATTGCCGGGAAGGGTGGTTTGATCCTCGGGTTTCCTCTTTTTCCTTCCAGTGATTCGATCAAGGCTGTTTCCTCACCGCAGATATAAGCGCCGGCACCGGGATGCACATAGAGATCAAGAGAATAACCGGTACCTAAAATATTTTCTCCGAGAAAACCTTTTGCATACGCTTCGGCTATCGCTTTTTCCAGAATGCGGAGGATGAACATATATTCTCCGCGTATATAAATATAACTGGTACGGCAGCCGAGTGCATAGCTGGAAACGATCATACCTTCAATAAGCAGATGCGGAATTTTTTCCATTAAGAGCCGGTCCTTGAATGTACCGGGTTCACTTTCATCGGCATTGCATAATAAATACCTCGGTTTATCAGAAGAACGATCAAGAAAACTCCATTTCAATCCGGTCGCAAATCCTGCACCACCACGACCGCGCAATCCCGATTTTTTTACTTCCTCGGTAACCTCATCGGGCGTCATTTTCTTTAAAGCCTTTTCGACGGAACGATACCCACCATTTGCCATATAACCGTCGATCGTATGGATCCCCGGCTTATTGACATGTTCTAAAAGTAATTGACGTCCCATTGTATCAGCTGATAATATTCAATGAATTATGTGTATTAATTGTATTTCAGATTATATTCTCTTTTGTATTAATTATTTACTTCCGCCAGTTTTTCGCGTTTCAATGTTTCCAGAATCTGATCCACTTTTTCTTCTGTTAAATGCTCGTAAAAAGTTTCACCAATCTGGAACATGGGAGCATATCCGCAGGCGCCCAGACATTCCACTGTTTTCAGGGTGAACATATTATCACGGGTTGTTTCTCCTGTTTTGATGTTCAGTTTTTTCTCAATATAACTGATGATCTTTTCAGCTCCATTCGTGCAACAAGGCCCTGTC
>CAYTFT010000503.1:0-1726 GCA_964437155.1 uncultured Chitinophagales bacterium
GAGTGGTCCCTGGAAATGAATCAGGTGTTCGCCTTGCTGGGAAGCGGTGTGGCGATGAGCGGGGATGTTAATAATGATGGATATGATGACCTTTTCTTCTCAGCAAAAATGTGGGACGGGGGCGAGATCGACGAAGGTAAAACCTGGCTCTATTGGGGAAGCCCGACGGGTCCGGTAGCTTCCGGCTGGAGCTGGGAGCCCGATCAGGCATACGCCATTTCGGGGTTCCCTGTGAATTATGCAGGCGATGTCAATAATGACGGGTTTGATGATGTGATCATCGGGGCGAACCAGTATAACTACATAGATATTGACGATGGCCTTGCTGTCGCATTTTATGGGTCGGCAACCGGACTTAGCGCAACACCCGACTGGAGTGCAAGCAGCGGACAGAAAAAATGCAATTTCGGGCATTGGGTCGATGGCGCCGGTGATGTAAATGGCGATGGGTTTGATGATGTTGTTATTTCGGCGTTGCTGTATGAGGATGATACCGCCTATCATAACGAGGGGCGCATTTTCGTGTACCTCGGATCTGAAACAGGATTGCAGACAGATCTCGCCTGGTTCGGCGAAGTGAATCAGGTAGAAGCACAATTCGGTTACAGCTGTGCCGGTGCCGGTGATATTAATAACGACGGATATGATGATGTTATAGGGGGAGCGAAATACTGGGATAACGGCGAAGCAAATGAAGGCGGCGCATTCGTCTGGTTTGGAAGTCCCGATGGCCTCGAACAAAATTATTGCTGGGAAGGAGAAGGAAATCAGGCCGAAGGATATTACGGTCGCCATGTAGGTGGCAATGCCGATTATAACCAGGATGGATTTTCAGATTTTATGGTTGGCGCATACAGATATTCAGAAGTGCTGGAAGCAGATGGAAAATCTTTTGTGTATTACGGTGCTCCGCGTGAATCTGATTTTCACTATCCGCAAAACGTATATTGCCTGGATGATACAGATCCTGTTCCTTTAATTGATGGTATCGCCGGCGGAAATTTTTATTCTGATGATGCCATTGTCGACGCGATCACAGGCGAATTAAATATTGGTCTGTCGGGAAGCGGCATGCATTATATTTATTACAACAGCGGCAGCGGATGTGCTGTTTTCAGAAAAATATTTATTGAAGACTGGACCGACAGTATTGCATTTATTTATGCAGAAGATACATTTTGTGTGGATGGAGTAAATCCAATTCCTGATATACTATCGGAAGTTGAAGGAATTTTTTCATCTCCGGATGCAACAATAAATGCACTCACCGGAGAAATTAATCTCGCCGCATCCGGGACAGGGACACATTCAATTCAATTTTCAGGCACTTCCACATCCGGATGTTCCGTTAATTATTCTTCAAACATAATTATTCAGTCACCGGCAGTGTTATTTATGGTGAACGATACCATTTGCGCAGAAACCATTGATGCAATTATTACAGCAGATATTACCGGCGGAACTTTTTATTCTTTAGATGCAGAAATCGATCCGGAAACCGGAATTATTGATGCAGCATCAACGGGAGCCGGCGGTCCGTATACTGTTTATTATCATTATTCAAATGCCTGTGAAGACGTTTCCATTGATTTTTTTGTGGATGTTGTTGATCCAACGCTGGCGGCATTTCATTACCTGAATGATACATTATGTTCGGGAGATCTTTTTGCAATTCCTGTAATTGACGGAGTTCCCGGAGGTATTTATTATTCTGCCGATGCAGACG
>CAYTFT010000504.1:0-1720 GCA_964437155.1 uncultured Chitinophagales bacterium
AATTCCATCATTAATTATACGCATGTTGACCTGAACTGGTTTTTTGATCAGTGGATGGAGACAACCAAAAACATCGATTACGGAATTAAAGATGTAAAACGGATGAAAGATGCCCAAGTGGACGGCCAGCCATTATACAATTATGCAATCACCTTCCAACGAAAGGGACAGATGCAGATGCCTGTCGATTTTTCAGTGATACTGGAAAACGGCGATACGCTGCAATATTATATTCCAAATACATGGTTTAATAAATATGCGGAAAAACCGGTGACGACCGGACGACTTGACCGCACGTATTTTGAAAATGTGATCACCCTTCCGAAATGGTATGGATGGGATAAACTGAATGCCGAATATGTTGCCCAAATTACGATCACAAGTCCTGTGCAGGATATTATTATTGATCCTTCAAACCGTCTTGCAGATGTCGATAAACTTGACAACCGCTGGAAATGTCAGGTTGATCTCACATTTGATTCTAAGATTTCCAATCCGGCGGACTGGAACAATTATGAAATGCAGTGGCGACCCGATGTATGGGGAAATGCATACGACGGAGTGAAGGTGGGGGTGCATTTCAATGGCGATTATTTTAATTATAAGCACAAATTTGCATTTACTGCCTGGTATAATACAGGAATCGGACAGGCTGCCTTATACGACCCTAAATTTATTGATGTTTCCGGCGGATCGGTTTTCGACAGATCGGCAGACTATGACCGGTTTAATTTCAATCTGGAATACAAGACCTCCGCAGATCGTTTTTTACCGAATACCAATTTTATTTTCGAGACAAAATATTTAGATGGTGTTGGAGCATTAAAAACCGGATTCGAGAAAAAACTCGGTCGCGGACAAAAGCATACTTTGTGGGTATATGTAAAAGATATGTATGTAAACAACCGGGAATATTTATACAACAACGAAAAAATATCGGAGGGTAAACTAAATAATTCGGTGAACATCGATTACGCGCATTATTACGGATATTTCAGCGGAAGCGGTATGATCAACTTCGGATTCAGGAGTAATGATCTTTTCAGTGATTATGATTTTACGCGATGCACATTTGAAGTGATCAATAAAACACGGCTCAGTAAATTCGATTTGCGCACACGCTTTTTTGTGCAGGCCGGAAGCGGCTCGGATATGCCGTTTGAATCGGCATTGTTTCTTGCCGGAGGAAATACAGAGGATATGATGGAAAATAAATTCACGCGGTCGCGTGGTTTTTTCCCCGATCCATGGGTGGATCTCAATGAGAGTGTCGCACATTTTCAATACGGTGGCGGACTCAACCTGCGTGGATATGCCGGTTATCTTGTTGCAGAAGAAGATGCAAACGGGGAACAATTTCTTGCGTATGCAGGAATGAGCGGCGCTGCAGTGAATGCAGAGTTACAGTTCAACCGCTTTTTTCAGTTTCATGCAAAGAAATATTTAAAAGTTGAACCCTATTTATTCGGCGATGCCGGAATATTATCTGTGGACCAGAACCTGGAATTACTTTCTTCCCTGCGCGCAGATGCCGGTATCGGAACTGCCGTCACCTGGAATTGGTTCGGCCCGCTGGAAACTGTGAATCCGGTTACATTGCGTATAGACTTTCCGTTATTATTAAATCGCCCTCCGTTCGCTGAACAATCTTATTTTAAATTCCGATATGTGGTGGGGGTGAATAGGACTTTTTAATGTGCTGATGTGATAATGTGCTGAT
>CAYTFT010000505.1:0-1720 GCA_964437155.1 uncultured Chitinophagales bacterium
GCTGACATTACCGGCGATACCAAAAATGCCGTTGGTTATGTTGCGATGGGAAAAGCCGACCTGCTGAATAATAATAAAACCGCTGCCCAGGAGCATTTCGATGCGGCGATCAAGATCAGCAAATCTAAAAATGCAGAGATCTTTTATCAGATCGGAGATGCGTATTATAAAATTGATAATGCCGCAGCGATCAAAAATTATGAGATTGCCTATTCTACAGATCCGAATCTTATTATCAATTTACTTGCTTATGGTGACGCCTATCTCGACATGGACAAGCCGGGTGATGCAATGACCAAATATGAACAGGCGCGTGCCATCAACGGAAATATTGCCGTGATCCATTTACGGATCGCTCGTGTAAATGCGAAGACCGGCAAACATAAGGAAGCGATCGAATCATTTGAAAAAGCGGTTCAGCTTGATCCGCAGCTTGCCGTTGCCTGGAAGGAACTTGGTGAAGAATATTATCTCGACAAACAATACAGCAAAGTAAAACCGTGTTTCGAAAAATATCTCGAGCTGAATGCGGAAGACAAAGAAACACATGTGAAAATTGCCGCTACCTGTTATCAGATCGGCGATTATGAATGCGCCATCACCGAGTCAAAAAAAATACTCGCAGAAGATCCTGCTAATTTCATTGCCTACCGGATCATTGCATTTGCTAATTATGAATTGGGAGATACAATGCGCAAAACAGATCCCACCCTTTCCATGCAGTATTTTAATGAGGGATACAATGCCGTGAAATCTTTCTGGAATATTTCGGATAAAAAAGTAAAGCCACTCGATTATCAGTACAGTGCGCACCTTGCTGTGGAGGTAAAGGATACCGCAATGGCAATGTTTTATTATACCATGGCAACCGATAACGATTCTGCAGCAACACCCGAGTTATACACCGAGTATGCGAAGTATTTATATACCATGAAAAAATATCCGGAAGCGATCAATGTATATAATAAAAAATTCAGCAAGTTTGAAGGCGGTGCGCTGGATTATTTTTTCCTGGGTCGCGCATATTATCAGTCCGCTGATTATATTAACGCCGATACCACCTTTGCGCAATTCATTATCATGCAGCCGAACTCACCGGATGGATATTTACAGCGCGCCAAAACAAAGGTGCGCATCGAAGGCGGTGAACCCAAAGGCGCTGCATTACCACTGTATCTGAAATTTATCGAGCTCGGCGAAAAGGATATGGAGAAAAACAAGAAAAACCTGATCGAAGCCTATTTATATTGCTGTGTATATTATAATTCCATCGATCAGAATACCGATGCCTGCACTTATTATAATAAAGCCAAAACGCTCGATCCGAATTACGACCTGGTGAAGCAACTGGAAGGACAGATCCCCTGCGAGTAAAGAACCCGCCAGAGTCCCGAAGGAGAAAATGTCCTGAGATGATGTTTCATGCCGGTCGGAGACTCTGGCGAGGTTGAACCCGCCAGAGTCCCGAAGGAGAAAATGTTCTGAGATTATGTTTCATACTGAACGGAGACTCTGGCGGCGCTGAACCCGCCAGAGTCCCGAAAGTGAAAATGTCCTTAAATTTTGTATCATGTCGGGCGGAGACTCTGGCGGCGCTGAATGTCCTTAAATTATGTTTTATGCCGGGCGGAGAATCTGGTTGAACCCGCCAGAGTCCCGAAGGACAAAATGTCCTGAGATGATGTTTCATGCCGGTCGGAGACTCTGGCGAGGTTGAACC
>CAYTFT010000506.1:0-1699 GCA_964437155.1 uncultured Chitinophagales bacterium
AGGAGTGCAGGGATTATACAGCTACCAGGATCTGCAGTTGCTCGAGGAAAATACACGATCGGGCATCAACCGCGCAGTAATTGTCGGCGGCGGATTGATCGGTATCGAATTGGCAGAAATGCTGCATGCAAGAAATTATCCGGTAACCATGCTCGTTCGCGAATCCAATTACTGGAATAATGTATTACCCGAACAGGAATCAGCTTTGATCTCAGAGCATATCCGTGCGCATGGGTTCGACCTGCGCCTGCATACTACCCTTAAAGAAATAAAGGGTGACGCAAACGGCAGAGTGAAAAGTGTTATTACAAATCACGGTGAAGAGATCCCCTGTCAGCTGGTTGGGCTTACCGCCGGCGTTTCGCCGAATATAGAATGGCTCAAGGGTTCTGCGATCCATACCGACAGAGGTGTGCTCGTCAATCATCATTTTGCAACGAATATTGAAAATATTTTTGCTGCAGGTGACTGCGCACAATTTCAGCATGCGCTCCACGACAGAAAATCCATTGAACAGGTATGGTACACGGGAAAACTACAGGGTGAAACGGCTGCACTGAATATGCTGGGAAATAAAACGCAGTACACACCGGGACACTGGTTTAACAGTGCCAAATTACTTGACATCGAATATCAGACCTATGGTACCGTACATAACAAATGCAGGGAGTTTGAATCAGAATTTTATTGGCAACATCCGGATGGAAATAAAGCAGTGCATATTGTTTTCAGATCAGATGATCATGTATTTACCGGAATAAATACTTTCGGTATCCGCATGCGGCATGTATTATTTAACCGCTGGCTTTTGGAAAAAAGAAATGTTGAATTTGTAATGGCACATTTAAGCACCGCGAATTTTGACCCTGAATTCTATCGCTCCTTTGAACAGAATATAATTGACCAATGGAACCTGAACTATACGGAAAATAAAATATCCCTGAAAAATAAAAACAGTCTGAATGCAATAATTTTCAGATAAATAAATTTATTTTTTTTCATCACGCAGAAATAAAAATGGCAGAACAAAATCCATCCATGTCGTTATCCAATCCGCACCCTGCGCAGTTTGGCAGTTTGCAGAAAGCGGGACTGGCATTGACCGGCATTGGTCTGTTATTTTTATTTCTTGCATGGGCAGGATCTGCAAATGTAAACCCTGTATTATTTTTATGCACCACTCTCGGCTTCATCACTGCAGGAGGTTTATTATTTTATTTCGGAACATACAAAGATCATCCCGCAGGAATTAAAAATAACCGCAACATGTTCAGCTCCATCACCAGTCGTGGTGCACTTGCATGGATCACCGGTATTGTCATCACCGGATTTTATATCAGTCTTTATTTTTTCCCGCAATATCTCGAAGGATTGATACGCCTGATGGAGCCGTTACAGAAATTAGTCCATGGCGGAAAGAATCCACCCTGGGGCGACGGACGATGGTTTACGTATGGTGCATTTTACACTTTCGCGGTTTTGCTCATGGGCATTAAATTTATTTATAAGTACAGGCATAATAATTATCAGATCATAAGAACGGTTTCGGTAATGATCGTGCAGTTTGGTTTGTCCTTTTTGATCCCGGGGATTTTATATCGTTTAAATAATTATGAACCTACGCTCACTTATTTCTGGCCATTAAGTTACCGTGCCTTATTTCCGAACGATCTGCATTATCTGGCGCAGCAGGGACATC
>CAYTFT010000507.1:0-1698 GCA_964437155.1 uncultured Chitinophagales bacterium
ATTCTGCGAAATTTTTCCAGGATGGCGGTGCGAAGATCATCGGCATCGGCGAATATGAAGGAGCAATTTTCAATGCAGCCGGACTGGATGTGGAAGCAGTTTTTGCACACAGAAAATCTACGGGCAGCATTTTGAATTTCCCGGGTGCAACAAATATTGCGAACACCGCAGAAATTCTTGAGCAGCCTTGTGATATTCTTATTCCTGCAGCGCTGGAAAATGTGATTCATGAAGAAAATGCATCCAGGATAAAAGCAAAGATCATTGGTGAAGCTGCAAACGGACCCATCACTGCTGAAGCGGATGAGATCCTCAACAAAATGGGTGTGATGATCATTCCGGATATGTATCTGAATGCAGGCGGTGTTACCGTAAGTTATTTTGAATGGCTGAAAAACCTTTCGCATGTGCGTTTCGGACGATTACAAAAACGTTTCGAACAGGGAAGTAATGAGCGCATTGTTTCTGCGATAGAAGAACTCACAGGTAAAAAATTATCTGCAGAGGTGGTGAATAAAGTGGTGAAAGGACCTGATGAGATCGATCTCGTTCGCAGTGGTCTGGAAGAAACAATGATCAATTCGTATCATATGATCAGAGATGAATGGAAAAACAATGCAAAATGCGGCAATTTAAGAACGGCTGCTTTTGTATGTGCGATCAATAAGATCGCTTCCGATTATCTTGCTATGGGTATCTTCCCATAAATACAGGATAAACAGCTTAAAAAACCTGATGGCGATCCCATCAGGTTTTTTTATTGTAACTTTTACGACAGCTAACCGACTTATTATACATCCGGTAAATGAAAAATATAGTCACCATAATTTTAATTGTTATATCCGGCAGCGCGATTGCCCAGCAATATTCCGGATACATAGTTGATGCCGTAACCCATGAGCCGGTTCCGTTCGTGAATATTGGAATTGTACACAGGAGCTATGGGACCGTAGCACAAATGGACGGAAGTTTTTCGTTAACGCTGAGTGATCGTTATACTAATGACACGCTGCGTATTTCGATGATCGGTTATACAACGCAGAATTATATCGTTAAGAATTTTCGCATGCAGTTTCCTGACACGGTATTACGCATGGAGATCGAACCCGCGGTGCAGGAATTAGATGCCGTAACGATTCGTCCGCGGGATATGAAAGATGTGGAGCTCGGAAATGATTTTAATAGTCCGAATATTATGGCGGGTTTTATGTCGGACAGCCTCGGTTCGGAGATCGGCACCGTGATGAAGGTAAAAGATAAGCGCACCTATTATCTGCAATCGGCCGGGGTGAATATCGCAAATTGCTTATATGACAGCATTACATTCAGATTAAATTTTTATGGATTAAGCGATGGCAAGCCCGGTGCGCTATTAACATCGCAACCAATTTATGCAACCGTAAAAAAAGGACAACGCAATATACATATCGATCTGATTCCTTATGATATAATTGTCACCGATGATTTTGTCATGTCCGTTGAATGGATCCTAGAGATGCCGGATGTAAAAAAAGCATTTCAATTCTGCGCAGGATTTATCGGCAACCGCATTTTCTATAAACAGGTGAGCCAGGACGACTGGCGTACATTTCCGGTCGGGGTGGGGATGTATTGTGTGGCGGAATTCGAGAGGTAATCCGACATGGGAACGCTTTGCATGGATGTGCCAATGTGAAAATGTGCTAATGTGAAAATGAG
>CAYTFT010000508.1:0-1695 GCA_964437155.1 uncultured Chitinophagales bacterium
ATTTCCGCCGGCATCTTCTCCGAGAAAATCCGCATTGTTGAGATTGAAATCAATTACCGGATGAAAATTATTTTCGCTGAGATGTGAAAAAACTTCCGTACCCGGGTCCATTACATCCACACCGACTGAAATCACCGTTGTCCATATATACCCGCGTGAATCCTCAAAGATATTAGCAATAAAATTATCGCGGATGGAATTCGAATCCTCTGTATCATGGCGATACACAGTAAAATGATAGCCGTCGTATTTATTCAGGCCGTCTTTTGTGCCGATCCAGATAAATCCTTTTTTATCCTGAAAAATGGCGGGAACAAATCCCTGAGAAAGTCCTTCGTTCGTTCCCAGAATTGAAAAATTGACATACTCGGTGTGAATTTCATTCTGTGCATGCAGATGCACGGGTCGCAGCAGAAAAAGCAGAAGCGGCAGCAGCCGGATATTTATGCCGGAAAATAATTTGTTTGTATAAGATCGGAATAAGTGCATGTAAGAGAACTCCCCGTTAATTTACAACAAGCGGCAGGGTTTGCCTGTGATTTTCTCCCAGCAATTCAACTAAATATATTCCCGGGGAAAGGTTTGAGATATCAAAATGAAATTCAGCTTTGCCGGTAACGGAGTTTCCAGAATTATTCAACACCGTTTGTCCTGCAATATTGCTGATAGAAATATTTTTTATTTTCTCAATTCCCGTTTGCACAATATTAAACGCTCCATGTGCCGGATTTGGAAATAGTGTTGAAGTATATGTAACCGCATCCTCCATTTCCGTTCCTGTGTCTTCGGTTTTCACAAGCCACATTTCCAACGGTCCATAGAATGATGCATGCCACATTTGCATATACAAATTATTTCTGTTTGGAAATCTGATATACCGTAATTCATCTTCCGTTGTTGATCCGGCCATATATAAGAGAGTTATAATTCCATTAGCTGAACCGTCTGCTAATAAATCATAATATAGAAGTGTTTTTAACGGTGATTCAGTTTCCACTCCGTAATAAAGTGCCGAAAACTGGAATTCTGTATCCGTGCCGTTCCAGATACCCGGTGACAATGCATGTGCTGAATAATGTCCATCGGGTTCTACTGTAAGAAATATTGTATAGTCACTGCACCACGGTGTTTCCATATGTCCTATCCAGGAACCGATTATATAATTATGATATTCGTCCCAGGTGAGATCTGTTAAATAGGTTGCTGTTGAAAAGGAATAATCAATTGCATAATATGTTTCAACAATATTGGAATACCCCCAATAAGGATCCATCGAAACGAGTTTGAAATGAAAAACAGATCCATCTCCGGAAAGCACAACCGGTTCGGTATATTCAATGCTATTGGAATCCGGAACAGAGCCGTCAAGTGAATAAAATATTCTTCCGGTGCCGGAAAGGGTATAAAATGAGACGACTGTATCCTGTGCATAAGAGCCGGCAGGAATTGAAAAAAATGGCGAACCCGGTTGTGCATGTAATGCCGAAACCAGGTAAAATCCAATAGTAAAAAGGAGTAAATTTTTCATTTGGGAGGTTATGGATGCTAAATATACGTATTTTACATCGGAGTTCCGAAGTCAGAAAACCGCCCGATTAATTACACTCCCTGGTTTGATAATATTCTAATAAGAATCCTTTACCGTGTTATTTTATCACAGCCAGTTCACGGCCTACTTTCGTGAAGGCATTAATG
>CAYTFT010000509.1:0-1689 GCA_964437155.1 uncultured Chitinophagales bacterium
AACAGAAGCCTGCATAGGAGCTAATGATTACTGGGTAGTGAAATTAAATTCCGGCGGAACAATTGCTTGGGAAAATACTATCGGCGGAACCGGAAATGAAACATTAAATGCAGTGGAAGGCACTACCGATGGCGGAATAATTGTCGGAGGATATTCTAATTCGGGAATTTCCGGCGATAAATCTGAGGCCCCTGATGGTGCAGAAGATTTCTGGATAGTGAAATTAAATTCCGCAGGCAGCATTCAATGGCAATCAACTTTAGGAAGTGCACTCGGCGGTGATTATTTATATGATATTATGCAAACTTCCGATGGCGGATATGCCATGAGCGGCGCAACACCCGGAGGAATTTCCGGAGATGTAAACGAAGTGGGAATCGGAGAGGGCGATTACTGGCTCGTTAAATTAGCAACCGATGGTGCCGGGGAAATTTGCAACGGCATCGATGATAACGGCAACGGAATTATTGATGAAGGACTTCCCGTTTATACGTACTGGGCTGACGTTGATGCCGATGGATATGGAAGCGATATAGATTTCGTTGAAACATGCGCTGATACTCCTCCATATTCCTATTCTGTATATGATACCGATTGCTCACCTTACGATGGAAATGTACATCCCGGCGCGACAGAAATATGTGACGATATTGATAATAATTGTAACGGAACAGTTGATGAAGGCTTCCCGGTTTATACGTATTGGGCTGATGTGGATGGTGACGGTTATGGAAGTGATATTGATTTCACACAAACCTGTTCTGAAACGCCGCCTTATTCCTATTCTGTTTATGATACAGACTGTTCACCGTATTATGGAAATATTTATCCGGGTGCACCCGAGATCTGCGATGGCGTGGATAATGATTGCGACGGATTGATTGATGAAGATCCTGTTTCCATTACAATAAGTGCAGGCGGTGCCACTACCTTTTGTCAGGGAGGTTCGGTTGTGCTGACAGCAACGTATACCGGAACAACTTTGCAATGGAAAAAGAACGGTAGTAATATTCCCGGTGCAACAAATGCAACGTACGCAGCCACAGTTTCAGGTTCGTACACCTGTAAAACAAACAGCGCCTGCGGAAATGCAACTTCAACCGGCATTACCGTAACGGTGAATAAAGCGCCCAATGCAAGTATCACCGCAGGAGGACCTACAACATTTTGCCCCGGCAGTTCAGTTGTACTTACTGCGAATACCGGCGCAGGATTAAGTTATCAATGGTATAAAGGCACGAATGCAATTTCCGGTGCAACTACATATACTTATACGGCAACTGTATCCGGTAATTATAAATGCAGGGTAACCAAAAATGCAACGGGATGTTATAAAAATTCAAATATTATAACGGTAACCGTGAGTTGTCGAGAAAACGGCGCATCCATAGCGGAAAATGTCGAACCGGTTTTTGAATGTTATCCGAATCCTGTCACTGCGCAGGTAATGATACAAACTTTCACAAGTGAAGAAAAAACGATCATCATCACAGATGTGCTTGGTAATATTGTTGCAACACAGAATACAGATAATGAAATAATAACATTTGACTTGCAAAAAGTTGCTGCAGGCACATACACTGTTACAATAATTACTGCAAGAGGAAAAGCATCTTCAATATTGGTAAAGCAATAACAAAACCTAATATTTTGTTTTAAAAACGCTGCCTTCGGGCGGCGTTTTTATTT
>CAYTFT010000510.1:0-1644 GCA_964437155.1 uncultured Chitinophagales bacterium
CATTTTCTGCCGGTCCTTTTCCAAATTCACCTTCCTGCGTTCACCATTTTGCGTAAGTAAAAGAGTGCAGGCGCTGATCCCTTCTTCCGTGATCTTTTCCAGTAAAAAATCCAGCCGGTCGTTGGATTTTACCGGAGCAATGGCCAGATGGATCTTTGGGGAAGGAGATGGGAATTCCTTTCTGTCATGAACAGAAACGGTACATGCTTTTTTGGAGACAGATATAATTTCTCCATTGAACACGGTGCCACGTCCGTTGGTGATAATTATTTTTTCTCCGGGTTGCATTCGCAGCACATGCAGCATATGATGCGATTCTTTTTCATCAAATGTATACGTTGCAGTATCCTGCTGAATATCCGGCGCGTAAAATTGTTGCATGATTTATTCTCCCTCTTCTCTCCGCAGGTCAAAACCGATCATCACTTCATGGCCACCACCTGCAACAGCGCCCAGATTTCCTAAATAATGATCATAACAATATCCGACAGATAATCTGTTAAATAAAATATATCGCGCACCGGCTGAATAAGCAGATTGTGTTCTGAATCCCGCGTCGAGCCAGAGTGATTCGTTATAAATAAAATGAACCTGCAGGTCGAGTTGTGACGGCATTTTTTCGATTAATTTATACAAAGCAGAGGGTGCGATATCCCATTTATCATTTAGCCGGAAAGTATACATGCCGGTTAAATTCGTCTGGATGGATTCGCCTGGCACATCCGCATCATTTGTTTCAGATAATTGATTGCGCATACAACCCGGTATGCCGATGCCAAAATATCCTTTTTCATTTTCCCATGCAGCGCCAAATCCTACATTAAAAAGTTTTTTATTTACATCAGCATAAAGCGCCGGATCTCCATCCGCCTGCGGATGCAATCCTGAAAGTGATTGTTTGAAATTCCCTGCGCTGATAAGCACTCCGGTTGCGATTCGCCCTGCTGCGGTCTGGAAGCGATACGCATATTGCAACGCCGCAACAGAGGTGGAAGTTGCGCCCGAACGGTCAGTATAGATTGTCGCGCCAATGGAATGTCCCGATTGCAATACCGGACCATGGGCGGTTACCAGCATTGTTTCCGGTGCTCCTTCCATATTACTCCACAGCGTTTTGTAATGGGCTGTTGTACTGAGACAATATTTATTTCCTGCAAACGCAGGATTATTTAATACGGGATCAAAAGTATATTGTGTAAATAACGGTTGCTGTCCGAAAATACCGGATGCATGTGCGAGCAAAAACAAAATTAACAGGAGAGAATTTTTTTTCATCTCGTAATGGTTATTGCACCACTGAATGTTTTCTTTTCAGTTCCGATGGTGGCTTCGAGTAAATAATAATACGTTCCTGCCGGTAACGGTCCTTTTGTTTCTTCCCAGGTTCCGTCCCAGTTATTGCTATACACATTTGCAAAATATACTTGTTGTCCCCACCGGTTATAAATGGTAAAAGTATTATCCGGAAAATTTTCAATACAGGTTATAATGAGCAGATCATTTATCCCGTCGTTGTTGGGCGTAAATACATCAGGCACGACCGGTTTTTCACAGGCAGTTTGTGCGGAAATTCCATTCAGCACAAACAGGCATACACATGCAAAGATTATTTTATTCAGCATACGGAGTTCTGCAGATTTCAAT
>CAYTFT010000511.1:0-1641 GCA_964437155.1 uncultured Chitinophagales bacterium
ATATTATTGTTTTTAAATATTTTGGTTCGCCAGAATAAAAATTCTCACGCCAATTTAACTATTAACTATTAACTATTAACTACTATATCATTCCGGCTTTCTCGGCGGTCCAATCAGCGGAGTACGCACCGGTTTCGCCATTCCGTAAAATACAGTCATCCCCTGTCCGCCGCAAAGTGTTGATAATGCTTCTTGGGGAGGAATATCAAAACAGGAATTTATATTCTGCCAGTTGTTATTGACCCAGACATTCCCTGCCGGATCAATTGAGATATCGGTCTGCATTTGCAATCCTCCTCCGACGTAACCTAAAGGCGGAGAGATCGGATCTCCGGTTGTCATTCCCGGCGGCCACGTTTCAGGATTTGTACCGCAAAGATGCGCGATCTGACCTGATGCTCCTGCAAAATTAGAAACCCAGACATTATCATTACCATCAACAGCAACACCCCACGGACCCGGAAGGCTTCCGCCAAAAAAAGGTGAGCCCGAAGCTTCAGTTCCGTCAGGACTGATAAGTGTCATGCTTCCGCCTGTTTCATAACCGCCTGTCTGTGTACTCATTGCATATGTCAATATTTTTTCGGGATTTCCTCCGTGAACCAATGTATCAAGCATCTCTTTCAAAACCGCTTTGCCACGATCTGAACTTCCAAGCCTGTTACAAACCCAGATATAGCCTTTACTGTCAACGGCAACTGCACTTCCGCTGTACCCGGCTTTTATGACCTTGTAATTAGTTGGATTGTTCTCTTCAAACATTGTTACAAAATCGCCCAATGAATTTGTAACCCAGATGCGGTTTTGCTGATCAATTGCCAGGTGGAAAGGTCCAGCTAAAGCCTTGCATGGATCTCCATTCGTTCCTTCACAAAGTAACTCACCTTTATTAGGATCTGCTCCGGGAAAATAAACAAGCTGATTTTTTTCAATTCCCAGTCCCCACATATTTCCTGCAGGTGTATTAATTATTCCCTGCATCTGACCGAGCTGATTATTGAATGTATAACCATCCGGAGGTGATATTGGAATGCCGTTATTATCAAAAACCACAACAGCCATGCTTCCGTAAGTGGTGAGCCAGATATTATCAAACTGATCTATAGCAGTTCCGAATCCCGGACCTTCAAGACCACCTCCGGTGAAACCTGTCGTGATCGGAGAAAGCGGCTTACCACTCGGAGAAAATTTTGTGAGGTTTCCCTGCCATAAATAATCCTGACCCTGAGAACCTATTATGAAATTATCACCAACCCAAACGTTACCGTCTTTGTCAATCATTGCTTTGCCTCCCGCCAGATAACCTCCACCGACAAACTTAAGAGCAAGAACCCATGCACTCGGAGTATAATTAAGATAGGGCATAAACGGGGTATCACGCAAATTCTTTCCCTGCGGTACAGGATAGAAGTCATTCAGCAAATTAAATTTATCTTCGGGGTTGAACCATGGATATTGCGCTATATATTCGACAGCAGTTAAAATATTATTGGGAGCAGATCCCTGAGGAGTTTTTGCAGCAGTAAAGAATTTTTCACATGCATCCGGTATCACTCCAACAATGCATCCAGCTACCAAACTTGAAAGCGTAGCTAATATTGTCATAGTCATCGTCTGATTGCTGTTCAGTCCATCCTGAAT
>CAYTFT010000512.1:0-1610 GCA_964437155.1 uncultured Chitinophagales bacterium
AAAGTATTTCCGGTTATGGAGGAACAAAACATTGTCTGATCCCTTCTCCCAAGCATATACTTATTCAGCGGGATGCTGCAGGTAAATTACATTATGAGGTTTTTGCAGAGGAGCAACAGGTTGAGAGTATGATGCATATTCTTGGATACGACAAACTGGATGATTAAAATGTAATCCTTCCGTACAATACATTTCTGCAGCAATTATTCCTGAGTAGTCACTTTCCCGAATCTGTAATTTTCGTATTTCAGAATAGTGATGTTGTCGTTCTCAATAAATTTGATCTCTTCTGCATCATTCAGGCAGGGAGCAAATGTGTAGGGATACAGCATTTGGGCCCCGGCTAAATTGGGTTGAGCGAGATCTTTTACAATATCGGGCCCGTAGCTTTTAAGCATCATTCCGAAATATAATAACAGATCATATCCGCGGTATGCAAAATCAGAGGGCCGTATTTCATATTTTGATGCGAATACCGAATTGAAATTCTTCACCTTGGGATCATACGGATCCACCCAGTACGAAGTAGGGTAGTGGAGATGAAGATTTTCATAATAATCGAGGGATATCGATTCCATCGTAGTAATATATTGGAGTCCGAGAAGTGTTATGGAATTTTCGCGTGTGATCTTTGAAAGATCCCTCACCAGTCCGTTTACATAAAATTCATCCATGCTGGCAATGAAAACAAAATTACCGGATGTGGCCAATGCATCAGAAACGCCGGAGATATTCGCTGCTTCTCTTAATGTTGCATGTGCGTTCAGCAGATTGAATTCTTTTTTGAATTCAGATGCGATCTTCACTTCATTCGGTTTATCCGTTCTGGAAACAAGAATAATATTTGCCTGCGGATTTTCGGCAAGCGTATATGCAAGCAATGCATGTATCTGCGCACTCACCGGTGCATTTGCCATGATAAAATAGGGATTATTTCCCGAAGAAATTCCTGCAGGCGAAAGGGGTGAAACAAAATAAATTTCATTATCTCTTGTAATATCAACGGCAGCTTTTATCCCTTCATTAAAAACCGGTCCGATAAGCAGGTCCATTTTTTTTATATCCTCCCGGTGCATTACAACAGACGTAAGTGAACTGTCCTTTTTATGGTCGTATACGGTGACGTTTAAATTAACCCCGAGTTTTTTTAAGGTGTCGAGCGCAAGTAAGGCGCCTTCATAAAATTCGATGGAGGCTAATGGCTGATAACCGGTTATATTTTCTTCGCCGAGGAGTTTATCTAATTCAGATTCATCGGTGCTGAAGGGAAGTATCAGTGCAATATTGTACGTATCTTTTTTAACCCAGTATTTCCCGATCGCATCCGGTTTAATGGTATCCGGTTTAAGCGCTACAGCATTTTTTACATCAGTGGAACTGCTTCTGGGATCGCGTACCGGTTGCACCGTATCCATTTTTGTCTGAATGGTATCAGGATGTTTCGATCCGGAAGTGCGGGAAGTGGTGCTGCACGATGAGAGTGCCAGCGCTATAATGGTTAAAGCGGAAAGGAGCAGTTTATTCCCACTCAATGGTTGCCGGTGGTTTGGAACTGATATCATAAACAACTCTGTTAATCCCTTTAACGTGATTAATTATATCTGATGAAA
>CAYTFT010000513.1:0-1606 GCA_964437155.1 uncultured Chitinophagales bacterium
AACACGGTCATTTCCCATTGAATATTCTATTGCCAATGCCGTTGATTTTCATTTGATGATAGGCCCCGAAAGAAAGGAAGCCCGTTTGCGTTACCTTAAGAATTACTGGGTAGAAAAAGTGAAAGATGTCCCCGGATTTTCTCTTAATACCTCCCTCCATCCTGATTTTTCCTGTGCTATTGCCAACTTTAAGATCGAAGGCATGGAACCCGGTGATATCGCTTCTAAATTATTTACCGAACACAATGTGCATTGCGTAGCGATCAACTGGGAAAATATTCATGGCGTCAGGATCGCACCGCATGTATATACAAGCACAGGCGACCTCGACAGGCTGGTGGAAGGGATCAAGAAAATAGCTGCCTCCGGGAAACAATAATTACCGGTTAAATAATAATTTGAAGATCCGCATGTGAAAATAGTATCCGGCAGACGCGTTTACAAGTGTATTAAAAATTCCATCGTATCCACATGGTCGGCATAATCGGTGATTTGCGGAAACTGACTTTGTCCGAAAGGTGTATTTCCCTCCGCAGCAGCAACCACACATTGCAATGATTCACCGGCAGCATTTATTTTCGTGAACAGCGCATCAACATCTGCATAATATTCAAAATAGATTTCGGCAAGCGGTGAAAAGAGCTGGTCCGTTTCCACCAGCATAAAAAAATCGTTGGCGAGATGGGGCGTCTGGTTCAGCAATAATAATGTGCGGTTGTAGTCGTAATTATTTTTGTATTTGGTATTGTCGGCAACGTAGCGAAAATCTTCCCAGATGCGAAACAATTTTTCCGGCTCGAATCCGGCTGGCAGAAAAATTTTACTCACATTGCGGCAACCGAGTCCGTAATAATAAAAAATATCTTTTCCGAGCTCCTTTAATGCAGCTTCACTTTCCTCACCGGTTAATACTGCCACCGATGTGCGGTTTTTTCGGATGATATGCGGATATTTCCCGAAATAATAATCAAAATAACGCGCCGAATTATTACTGCCCGTTGCAATTACGGCATCAAAATGTGTAAGCTTCTCAGTGAAAACGATCCGGTCATTAAAGGCATTGTTGATCTTTACCAGTTGTTGTTGCATCCAGGGAAAAAAGAAAGTATCCTTTGAACTCAGTTTCACTTCGGCTTTGTTTCCGCTCATCAAAACACATAACAGATCGTGCATGCCTACAAAAGGCACATTACCCGCAAGCACCAGCCCTATCGTTTTATCCTTTTCCGGTAAATCCGGGTAGGCGGCGGTCCAGGCAGCCAATTTATTTTTATCAAGATAATGATCCCTGAAACTCCCGAGCATAAGGGTGCAGAATTGTTCCGTAAACCAGGGATTATACATCTCTGTTTTATACACGATTTCCTTCAGGTCGTCGGGCATGGCTGCGATGCGATTACCTAATTCTGCAAATGCCTGTATTCTTGCGCTGAGATCCATATTGTATTGTTCTGCAGGTGAAAAAATTGTAAGTGACCGGTGATCAAACCAGGATTGCAAGCGATGCAACGCAGGTTATTATACGCTGCCACCAGCATTTAATGGAAAATTCAGATTTTTTCTCCCTCTATTTAGAATCATTATAAATTAAATGGTAACTTTAATA
>CAYTFT010000514.1:0-1592 GCA_964437155.1 uncultured Chitinophagales bacterium
ACACCAAGATTTCTCATGTTTTCCATTACTTTTATTTTGGCAGATAAAAAAAATACAGGTACCATAATAAACGGCGTCGAGCAGAGCGAGGAAGAGATCAAGCAGTATAATTATCTCAATCTCGGTCCTACGCATCCGGCTACGCACGGGATTTTCCAGAACGTACTTAAAATGGACGGCGAGATCATTGTTGATGCACAGCCAACCATCGGATATATTCACCGTGCATTTGAAAAACTCGCCGAACACAGACCGTATTATCAGGTAACACCGATAACCGATCGTTTAAATTATTGTTCTTCTCCCATTAATAATATGGGTTGGCATATGACCGTCGAAAAATTGCTGAAGGTGGAAATGCCTAAGCGCGTGGATTATATGCGCGTGATCATCATGGAACTTGCACGTATCGCCGATCATATTGTTTGTAATTCGGTTATTGCCGTCGATACCGGAGCACTCACCGGATTTTTATATGTCTTTCAGTGGAGAGCAAAAATTTATGAGATCTATGAAGCGATCTGCGGCGCACGGTTAACAACAAATATTGGTCGCATCGGCGGATTTGAAAGAGATTTTACACCGGATGTAATTAAAAGAATTAATGATTTCCTTAAAGACTTTCCTAAAGCATTAAAGGAGTTTGAAAAAATGGTGATGCGCAACCGTATTTTCATGGACCGCACCATAAACGTAGGAGGCATTAGCGGTGAACGGGCACTCGAATACGGTTTTACCGGTCCGAACCTGCGGGCAACCGGTGTTGATTATGATGTGCGTGTGATGACGCCCTATGCAAGTTATCAGGATTTTGAATTTATTATTCCTGTGGGCACACAGGGTGATACATATGACCGTTTTTGTGTTCGCGAAGAAGAAATGTGGCAGAGCCTGGGTATTATCCGGCAGGCAATGGAAAAAATGCCGAAGGGAGATTATCATGCCGATGTCCCTGAATTTTATCTGCCGCCGAAAGAAGACGTGTATAATACAATGGAAGGCCTTATCTGGCATTTTAAAATAGTAATGGGAGAAGTAGATGTGCCAAAGGGCCAGGTATATCATTGTGTGGAAGGCGGAAACGGCGAACTCGGATTTTATCTGGTGAGTGACGGTGGTCGTCAGCCTTATCGTTTGCATTTCAGAAGGCCGTGTTTTATTTATTATCAGGCATATCCTGAAATGATTAAAGGTGCATTGCTGAGTGATGCCATCATTACCATGAGCAGTATGAATGTAATTGCAGGGGAATTGGATGCATAAATAACGAAAAGTAAAAATTGAAGATTAAAAAATAAAAAAGTTCGGGACAGATCGCAAATTATGAACGAAGTTCAACATATAGAATTTTCGCCTGAAGCAATGGTCGAGGTCAGCAGGATCGTGAGCCACTATCCGTCTGATAAACAAAAGTCAGCCATATTGCCTGTTCTGCATATTGCACAAAATGAATTTGGCGGATGGCTTTCGGTGGAAACGATGGATTACGTTGCCCGTTTATTACATCTGCATCCGATCGAAGTATATGAGGTGGCAACATTTTATTCGATGTTTAATACAAAGCCTGTCGGCAAAATTTTAATAGAAGTATG
>CAYTFT010000515.1:0-1565 GCA_964437155.1 uncultured Chitinophagales bacterium
TGCATAAAATCCTTGATAAAAAATACGCGACGCAGAAAGAACTTGACGACATGGCCGAACGCATCGAAAAAGAAATTGACGAATGTGTGCGTTTTGCCGAGGAATCTCCCTGGCCCGACGACAGCGCGGTATTTGAAGATATTTATACACAAAAAGATTATCCATTTATTAAAGATTAATAAGCTACAATCAAAATGTCAGAAATTAAAAACCAGAACATCGAAACGCCTGTTGAACAGGGATCTTATAAAAGCGTTGAAGATTTCTTTATGAAAAACCAGCGGAGCATCCTCATCGCTTTAGGCGTTGTGGTTGTGCTCATCGGCGGTTACTTCGGATATAAAAAATTATATATGGAGCCGCGCTCGCTCAATGCGCAAAACAGCATTGCCGGTGCTGAAGGCTGGTTTATGAAAGACTCTATGAACCTCGCCTTGAACGGCGACGGAAATTCAATGGGATTTCTTACCGTAATTGAAAAATACGGAAATACACCCTCCGGTAACATGGCACATTATTATGCAGCTGTTTGTTTTCTCAATGCAAACGACCTGGACAATGCCATTAAACATCTGGAAGATTTTAAACCTGCCACCGATGAGATTGCAGGAAAAAAATACGAATTACTCGGACATGCCTATGCCGATAAACAGGATTATAAAAAGGCGATAGAGAATTATAAAAAAGCCGGTGATGCCGCAAAAAATAATATTCAGAGTCCGACGTATTATAAATTCGCCGGTGACCTGATGGCAGAACAGAATGATCTCAAGGGCGCATTGGAAATGTATAAAAAAATAAAGAAAGATTACCCGCTTTCTCAGGAAGGACAAAATATCGATCTCGATATATCCTACGCCGAAACAAAACTCGGTGAATAATGGCCTCCAAACATCAGAACCTGTCCTTTTACCGGGAAGAAACAATTCCTTCGGGCGAAAATTTCCGTATCGCCGTTATTGTTTCTGAATGGAATCAGGCAATTACTGAAAAACTTTATCATGGTTGTTATAATATTCTGCTGAAGCACGGCACGAAAACGGAAAATATTATTTCTGTATATGTGCCCGGCAGTTATGAATTGCCGCAGGCCGCTCAATTATTAATGGAATCGCAGGAGCTGGATGCAGCGATCTGTCTTGGCTGCATCATAAAAGGCGATACGCGCCATGATGAATATATTGCATCTGCAGTTGCCAACGGCATTATGCAGGTGAGTATTGATTATTCCACTCCTGTAGTATTCGGTGTGCTCACCACCGATAATGAACAGCAGGCGCTCGACCGTGCCGGTGGAAAACACGGCAATAAGGGAGATGAAGCTGCTGTTACCGCATTGAAAATGGCAGCGTTGCGCGAAAAACTCATCTGATAATATGTCCAGATGATGAAAGTATTTAAAAATATTTTCTGGGAAATATTTGTTGCAATTGACGGAAGATTAAAATTTCCTTCCCTTCAAAAAGGGGAAACTGCAATCCAGATCGGCTTCGATATGAGTGCACCGGTCACCTCAGATCTTTTTTTATTATGTGATCGCGTCGGGGTAAACGGAAAAGTAATTG
>CAYTFT010000516.1:0-1549 GCA_964437155.1 uncultured Chitinophagales bacterium
ATACTGATCATTATTCAACCTGCCAAATGTTCCTATAGGTGCGCCAGTATTATTGAACATCGAATTAACCGAAGAAGGCCCATCGCCATTTAGCAACCCTCCGCCTATCTGTATATCAGAAAGCGAGGAATAATAAATAAATTGGTTATCGAGACTTAAATCCTGCAATCCATATATACCATTGAGCGACTCACTCCCCGCAAGTTCGTAATACTGTTTTGTGTAATTGGTCATTAAAGCATTATATGTGCCCGGTTCAAATGTCACGAGTGCATCCTGATAACCTGCTAACACCATCCCCGAATAAATTTTCCCGTCACCCGGAAGGGTGTCAGAACCCGGAAAATAAACCGGACGGCGGTAGGTATCGAATTTCCCAATATAACCATATTGAAATGCATTGAAGTCTTTGTCGGGGTCACCAAATTTTCTAAGGAATTTACTATAATCAACCTGTATGCTGTAATATGCATTTTGAAATACAGATGCTGTTTTTTCCTGCTCCGACTTTATATCGCCTGATTTCGATGATCCAAATCGCTGAGTGAAGCGAATAAATCCGCGGTATGTAACCTCGTCGTACCGGGCCGCACTTGTAGGTGTAAAAACCTGATTTGTAAACCCATTATTCTTATATCTTACAAAATTTCCATTGCCTCCGAATGTGATATTGATATACTTATTGAGTTTATAATCAAATTTCAATGACATACGGATTGCGTCGTCGTTTCCGTTCTGAATGGCCTTAAATTCTTTTAACTGATCTTTTGTAACAAATGAAGATGATGAAACAAAACCGGTTCCGATAGTTGAAGGCCGAAGCGGATTTTCCTGTAACACTGAAAGCATGCTGTCAATGGCAGCCCAATATCCAACAGCAGATGGACTTCCATCCTTATTCCCTTCATATTCCGCCGATAAGAAAAAACCGAGTTTGGTATCAGAAGAGTCGGCAGCGCCCTCTAATCCGCGTGATGATTTATATTTTGTAAAAAGAGGTCCGCTTAAATTAAAACTTGCAAGCTTATATCCATAAGGATCCAATAAATAAGAATTCCCAAGTTCGAGTCCACCATGGTAATATTTTGATGGCCCTCTTGTGGTAATATTTATTATTCCACCTGTTGCATCGCCATATCTTGCTGGGATACCGCCGGTTATTATTGTAAGCTGCTCAATTGATGAAGATGGCAGGGAAATAGATCCGCGCATCGGAATTCCATCAACATAATATTTTTGAGAATATCCGCGCGCACCATTAACATTTAATCCGGCACCATCATCTTTTTGATAAACGCCCGCTGTTTTGGCTGCTATATTATTGGGATTGCTCCTGTTTATTGCCGATTGCTGAATTTCAGTGTGGCTGGCTGTTCCGCCTGTTGAGGTTTTATCCGGATCAATCGGTTTTTCTACATAAACTTTAATCTCCTGCAATTGAACTCCTTCGGCATTGAGTGTAACATCTACTGTTTTTATTTTATCGGCTTCAATCTGAATGCCGGTTAATTTGGCATTTGCAAAATTCACGCAAATCACCTTCAAATCA
>CAYTFT010000517.1:0-1535 GCA_964437155.1 uncultured Chitinophagales bacterium
TCTGGATCTGTATGTCGTTAGCGGAGGAAATCAGTTTGACAGGAATGCACCATTTTATCAGGACCGATTATATATCAATAACGGCAGCGGAATTTTCATGCGCGCCGAAAATGCATTGCCCCTGATTTATAACAGCAAGTCTTGTGTAAAAACGGCCGACTTTGACAACGATGGCGATGCCGATATTTTTGTCGGCGGTAAACTCGTGCCCGGCCGTTATCCGTTATCGCCCGGCAGTAATATTCTTCGCAATGAAAACGGCATTTTTACGGATGTTACCGCGCAGGTTTGTCCGCAACTTTCTGCTGCAGGCATGGTCAACGATGCCGTTTGGGCAGATATTGATCATGATAATTTTCCCGACCTTATTCTCGCCGGCGACTGGACTCCCATCCGGATATTTCTGAATAATAAAGGCGGGCTGCATGAAATAACAAATGCCGCCGGACTCGCAAACACATCGGGATGGTGGAATTGTATTGTGGCAGAAGATATGGATAGCGATGGTGATATCGATTTTATTGCCGGTAATAACGGCACCAATTTCCCGATAATGGCAAGCTCTCAAAAACCCGCTACCGTTATTGCCGCCGATATGGATGGCAACGGATCAATCGATCCTGTTGTGAGTTATTATTTCAACGACGGGAAAGAACATCCGTTTATTTCTCGTGACGATCTGCTTGACTGGATTCCATCATTGAAATCATCCTTTGTGTATTATGCAGATTATGCTGCCGCAACGACACAGGATCTCTTTCCTGATATTGATCTGCAAATAGTACCCCGTTTAAAAGCAGAAACATTCAGTTCCATTTATTTTGAAAACAACGGCAACCAAACATTCACGCAACATGTATTGCCCGCAGAAGCGCAGTGGTTTCCTGTCAACAGTATTGTTACGGGTGATTTTGATGGTGATGCTATACCCGATTGTATCCTTGCCGGAAATAATAATTCCATTCGTCCCGAGCTCGGGAAAATAGATGCGGGTATCGGTTTATTTTTAAAAGGCGACGGAAAAAATAATTTTACCCCGGTTCCGTATTTGCAAAGCGGATTATGTATTCCCGGTGAAACGCGGGATATGGAAATGATTAAAATGCGGGGAGATACATTTATTCTGATTACAAAAAACAGATCCGCCGCTGAGGTGATCCGTGTAGAGGAGCGATAAAATATTGTGACGCCATGGAATTTTTTGTGTCGAACTGGTCATCATCGCATCACCGATGTTCGATGTTTTTGTACTCTTCTGCATCCTCTGTTTATTTAAAATGAAAGAACGAAGACGAAGTCTTCAGCCACCACAGTCGGTTCGGAGAATCGGCAGAGCGGGTCACCATTGCATCCTTCATGTCTGATGTTGGTGTACTTTTCAGCATCATCTGATCATTTAAAAGGAAAGAGCGAAGACGGAGTCTTCAGCCACCACAGCCGATTCGGAGAATCGGCAGAGCGGTCTGTCCGATGTTGGTTTCCCGCCAGCATCCAAATGTTTATTGAAAAAAATTCATTAATCAACACGACCCCGG
>CAYTFT010000518.1:0-1533 GCA_964437155.1 uncultured Chitinophagales bacterium
ATTGACTTATTATTCTGCATGTGCCTTTGCCTTTAAAATTCCGCCCTGTGCTTCCTTAATACTATTGATGAACATAAATGCCTTGGGATCAATTCCCAAAACCCCGTCCTGTATCTGCTTGATCTCCAGCCGTGTAACGATCGTTACAATGATCTCGCAATCTGTCTTTATATCAAAACTGCCCGGTAAATATCCGCGTTCACCTTTATAAACGGTGATCCCTTTTCCCAGTTCATTTACCAGATAATTTTTTACATCATCATGGCAGGAAGAAATAATATTGATCGCGGTGAATTCTTCAATTCCGTCAACAACATAATCCGTGGCCCGCGCGGCAGTAAAATAGGTGATCACCGAATACATGGCAGTTTCAATTCCGAATTGTATTGCCGCAATGGCAAAAATGATCGTATTAAACAGCATGATGATCTCGCTGTTGGAGAAGCCTGTTTTTCTGCGGGTAAACACAGCGATCACTTCAAACCCGTCGATCACACCACCCGTTCTTATCACTAATCCGACACCTGCGCCGATCAATATCCCCCCGAAAATGGCGATCAATAATTTATCTGTTGTTATGGGATGAATATGCACAAACAATAATCCGAGCGATAGCAAAATAATCGCTATTGTCGTCTGCACCGCAAATGTTTTTCCGATTCTTCTGTATCCCAGATAAATAAAGATCAGATTGAGAATAATAACAAGAATACTGATGTTCAGATGAAAAATTTCATGCAGGAGTATGGAAATACCTACTACGCCACCATCAAGAAACCGGTTCGGTATCATGAATCCTTTCATGGCGAGTACAGCAAGCGCTGTGCCCACCATGATCTGCAATAGGTTGTTGATGGAAAATACCTGTTTCCAGTCGATTGGCTCGTTTACATGTTTTTTTGACATAATCTGATGAATTGGGTCCCGTAACTCCGGCCTGAACGGAAACATGCGGGGTCATTGGAATGACTAAAGATAAATAATTACCGGAATTATGGATTTGGGAAAAAATACCATACGGCATACAGCCTCCGGAATCGTACGGATAAAAAGTGTCAGCGGGCAACAATAAACGGGATAAAATTGCTGCTGTCCTTCTGTAACAGGCTGAGTATATAATTCCCGGCCGGCAGATCTGCAATATGCAAGGTCATGCCTGTGCTGTTATCAGGAACAGGCGCTGCATACACTGTTTCCCCGAGCATATTAATAATTTTCACGTCGGCATTGCGTGTCTTTGCAGATAGTGCAACCTGTAATTCAGTGGATGCCGGATTTGGAAAGACAGATATTTCGAGCGGTATTGCTCCTGATCTTAAAATGTTGGCGAATTGTGTGATCTTTCTCGTGCAGCCGTTTCCATATTCTAGATAATTCCGCACCGGATAAATACCGGTTGCAGCATAATAATGTGTTGCAGGAATAAATGCTTCGGAGGTATCACCATCACCGAATGTCCAGTACGTATGTTTATAACTTCCCGTTGCAGACTAGCCGATGATATCCATGCCGTTTGTTGCATCATCTATAGCA
>CAYTFT010000519.1:0-1523 GCA_964437155.1 uncultured Chitinophagales bacterium
CGGTTGCATCTTTTTTTATGTTGCGATTGTATTCCGGACGATTACAAGGGTATTTGCACATCCATTGCTGTAATATTAATAAGAATACTGCTGAACCGGATAATTTTCTGCTATGCAAAGGTAATAGCCAAAGCCGTTGAAAATCGCTCTTAAGTGAGATGTGCCAGCCCTGTATCCACACTTTTATACAGATCCCTGACCGTTCTTTTCGTGCACAATTCCATAAACATTTCTCTCACGGGTTTATACTCGTTGTGCAGCGGACAAGGATGCTTTGCAGAACACTTGCTGAGTCCGAGACCGCATTGATCAAAAATTTCGAGCCCGTCAATTGTTTCTACAATTTCAATCAGAGGTTGTTTTTTTTGTGCGGCAGTAATATAAAATCCTCCGCCCGGACCTTTGGCGCTGTTGATATTTCCGGCGCGTGAAAGTTTTTGGAGGATCTTGCCTACGGTATGTTCATTTTCATTGATATATTCGGCGATTTCCGGAATATTTGATTTTTCTCCTGATTCAAATTTTGAACAGAGGTAAACGACGGCTTTAATGGCAGCCCTGCAACTTAAGCTCAGCATATTCAGTTATTTAAAAATTCACGTCCTTCCTCCGAGATCATATCTGCTGTCCACGCAGGATCGAAGGTCAGATAAATATAAACAGCATATCCCGGGAACAGGTTGGAAAGTGTTTCCTGCACATTATCAATAATAGATTCTCCCATCGGACAAAATTCGGTTGTGAGTGTCATTCTGCAATGGATCTTTTTATCTTCTTCCAGAAAATCAATTCTGTAAATAAGCCCGAGATCCACCACGTTCAATCCGATCTCAGGATCAGTCACATGCTGCAATCCGCCCAAAGCGATCGTACATTTAATTGCATTGTTAGTCTCAGTTGTCATGTAGAGGAGGGTTTATGCAGAATAACAGTAAATACATTCAGGTTATATAAAAAGGATGTCAGTATCAATAAAGCTGCTCCTGATCGTAATAGCAGGAGTTCTGCAAGCAGAACGCCTGTAATAAAAATCAGAATACCTGCAATATAGGAAATAGCCATGATACGGTACGGACCAGATTTAAACAGATCTTTTGGCGCCGGTGTTTTGTTATCTTTTGCACGTGCGTGATACACTTTGTTCCAGACAATAAATGGCAATGTTTTAAATGTCATACCAAGTATCAGCGCCGTGATCCATCCGAAAAAAGTGAGGAACCCGTAAATAACAGCAAGATCAAATTCCTGCCGATGTGTGATTGCAAGCACCGAAATAAAAAGGGCGAGCAGAAGCACCGGAATTATAAGTATGCCGATGGAAATAAGTGAAATCCTGACCTGCGGGTCGATCTGTTTCCGTATCCGGTTTTTATAGGATGCGTAACAATAATAGATATAACATAAAATGGAAATTGCAAGTCCTGCAACAGGCATTAAAAGGAAAGTAAACGGTAACCCTGAGAGATAGAGAATAATAAAAGTGATTAGCGATATATTGATCAGAAAATAAATGAACCATAATA
>CAYTFT010000520.1:0-1517 GCA_964437155.1 uncultured Chitinophagales bacterium
TTTGATTTTTGTATAATTTATCTGCGGATTGCAGATCAACTCCAACAGGGAATTACATATTATTATGCAGATATTTTAATGCCTGTATGAAAGTATATTTCGCAGTACGGATACAATTATCCGCAACGATTTCAAAATCTCTTTCTTTCGCTGATCAGTTTTCCGCCTTTGCCTGCAAATAAAATATCCTGCACACCTTCACCTTTTAAAAACTCATGCGGAAACCCGGGGTCGATCCTGCTGATCGCATCCAGACGCTGCATTTGTTCCTCGCTTATAATACAATCGGGTGCTGAAAGATTATTCAGGAGTTGCTCTGTGTTGCGCGCACCCACGATCGGAATTGTATGCTTACTCTGCATTAAAACCCATTGTATCGCTACCTGCGCAGGTGAGCAGCCGATCTCCTCCGCAACTTTTACTACTTCCTTAGCGATTTCCTGCTTCGCCGGACTGAGACGCACACTCGTGGGTTGTAACCTCCCGGCATTGGCATTTTGCTGTAAATATTTTCCGGTGAGCGCTCCGCCTGCGATCGGCGCCCATGCAACAATGCCAAGTCCGAGCGCTTCGGCCATCGGAATAAGCTCGCGTTCAACGGAACGCTGCAGGAGAGAATATTCGATCTGAATCGCGATGAACGGGCTCCAGTTTTTGAATTCTGCCAGTGTATTCGCTCTTGAAACGATCCAGGCTGGTGTGTCGGAAATGGCAACATATAAAATTTTACCCTGCCGCACCAGGTCATCCATCGCACGCAATACTTCTTCCATCGATGTAGTAAAATCCCATGCATGCAAATAATAAACGTCTATATAATCGGTCTGCAACCGGCGCAAACTGTCTTCCACACTCTGCACCATATTTTTTTTATGATTGCCGCTCTGATTAATACCCGCACTTCTGTTCGTTATCAGCGAATATTTTGTTGCCAGTACGATCTCGTTCCGTTGCTTGCTTTCCTGTATAAATTCGCCGAGAAATTTTTCACTCGTTCCTTCCGTATACCGGTTATCGGTATCTATAAAATTTCCGCCTGCTTCAAGATAGGCATAAAATTGTTTTTTACTCTCCGCATAATTTGCACCCCATCCCCATTCCTCACCGAAGGTCATTGTGCCGAGGCAGATTTCCGAAACGCGTAATCCGCTTTTTCCAAGTAATTTATATTGCATTGGCTTATCCTGTTTTTTAAATGTTTAATGAATTGTGCACGCGGTAATTTTTCTGAAACTGTGAATGTAATTAAAACTGCACACCCTCCGAAGAGTTCACTATATTCGCTTCAAATTTAAAATGAATTACATGAAAAGATATATGGTGATGCTGACGCTTATCGCATTATCGGGCGGAGTATACGCTCAGAATGCGGACAGTGTTCAGTTCAGAAAAATATTTGATGAAGTGATGCTGCACGGGCAAGCGTATGACTGGCTCCATGCTTTGTGTAAGGATGTAGGCCACCGGCTCGCCGGATCTCCGCAGGCCGACATGGCAGTGCGGCTGACGGAGAGCCA
>CAYTFT010000521.1:0-1513 GCA_964437155.1 uncultured Chitinophagales bacterium
TGGAGGAAAAATTCCAGCGATTATTCAATTCATATATGGCAACAATTTCAAGATCATGCACACGGTCATATTTTGTCGGGAACCAGTTTTCACCCGTGCTCAGATCATCAAATTGTCTTTCTGTTTTGGATAAAGTATATCCGATCCATCCGTTGAACTTTCCTTTTGCCTTCTTCACAAAAAATTCGGCGCCATAACTTCTTCCGCGGCCGAATACAAAACTCTCCTCAATATCCACGTTTAGTTCGGGCACGTAGCCATCTGCGTATTCGATCTGGTTATGCAAACTTTTGTAATAGACTTCAATACTCGTTTCATACATATTCTTTTGAAAATTGCGGAAATATCCAAGCGAATATTGAATACCCGTCTGCGGTTTCACTTTCGCGGAACTTGGTATCCAGAGATCGGTAGGCAAGGTAGAAGTGGAGCTGCTTACCAGATGAATATATTGATTATTAAATGTAACACCGGCCTTGAGCGAGGAAACAGGATCCAGAATAAAACGGGCGCTCAGTCTGGGTTCCAGACCACTGTAATCGGCGATCTTTTCGCCCGGTGCATAATAAATCGTATCGGTGACCACCTGATTTTCCGGATCATACACAATATCATTGAACGGACCCACTTCGGCAAAATAACTTCCCCGCAAACCGATATTTATTTTCAGCAAGGGCGTTATATCAAAATCATCCTGCAAATAAATGCCAGTCTCGTGTGCATATTTTCTGCTCAGTGTATCCGTAGAAAAATCAACATCAGAAAAACTTCCCTGTGCCGAATAGGGAATGAACGTATGATACACATAATTTGCTCCGAATTTCACATGGTGATTGGCGCCGGGATAATAATCAAAATCCATTTTCCCATTCCAGTCCTGAATGCCTGAAAATAAATTAAAATTAAAATCCTGAAACTTACTTTCGACAGAAAAATCAAAGCTGTTGTAAATAGCACTCAGGTTCATAAACAATTTGTCGCTGAAAAGATGGTTCCAGCGCAGTGTTCCGGTCGCATTTCCCCAGGGAACAGTGAGATCGAGCGTATTATCCGGCGCTTTATACTTAAAAACATCCTGTCCGAAATAACCGCTCAGATATAACCGGTTCTTATCGTTGAAAATATAATTGACCTTTGTATTCAGGTCGTAGAAATAATATCCGTTGCCTTCGAATTCGGTCCCTTTTAAAAAAGGAGTGATGATCGCATCGATATAAGTTCTTCTGCCCGAAACAATAAACGATGATTTATCTTTCACAATGGGCCCCTGAATGGTGAGGCGGGAAGCGATGAGCCCGATGCCGCCTTCCGCATGATAATCATGATTGTTGCCGTCGTTCATCTGCACATCCACAACGCTGCTTAATCGTCCGCCATATTCTGCAGGCATACCGCCTTTTATTAATGTGACATTTTTTATCGCATCGGAATTAAATACGCTGAAAAATCCGAATAAATGGCCCGTATTATACACAGCTGCTTCATCGAGTAAAATAAGATTCTGATCGGGGCC
>CAYTFT010000522.1:0-1502 GCA_964437155.1 uncultured Chitinophagales bacterium
TAAAACCAGTGATTCTGTTTATTTAAAGTATCATCGGTTTTTTCGGGTGTTGTTTTGGTCCGGAAATAATCAACTGAGAGATATAATAAATATAATCCTCCCAAAGCTTTCAGCCAGACGACCTTCATGAGCCACGAAGCGAGCAGCAGCGCAAGCCCTCTGAAAAAATATGCCCCGAAAATTCCGTAACGCAGCGCTTTTCCGCGATCCTTTTTCGGCAGGTCCATCACCATTGTCCCCATCACCAGCGCATTATCAACGCTGAGCATGCTTTCAATAAGAATCAGGTTAAATACAATGATAGCTGCTTCACCCACCGTGTGGCCGAAGAATGCCTGAAAATCGAATAACAAAATATCTGCGTACACTATACTAATATTGTTCAGTTCAGATGCTCTTTTTCCAGTACCTGCTCCCATTGCCAGGCACTGCGCATCATTTCCTCTAAATTACGAACGGGTTCCCAATGTAATAATTTTTTCGCTTTGGAATTATCTGCATAGATAGCAATTACATCGCCCTCGCGGCGCGGACCGATTGTATAATTAAGGCGGACACCCGATGCCTGTTCAAACGCATTGATCAGTTCCAGCACTGTAACTCCGTTTCCGCTGCCCAGATTAAAAACATCATAATTGGAAGTATTTTTTCCTTCCATTAAATATTCGAGGGCGGCGCCATGTGCTTCGGCAATATCCATTACATGAATATAATCGCGAATACAACTGCCGTCGCGTGTCGGGTAATCATTTCCAAATACCGTGAATATTTCTCTTTTACCAATTGCGGTGGCTGTGATATTCGGTACAAGATTTTCGGGAACGCCAAATGGTATTTCACCGATCATGCCTCCCGGATGCGCTCCCACTGGATTAAAATAACGGAGCGAAATAAAAGCAGCTTCCGTTGTTTTTGCGTGCGCACGTATCATCTGTTCCGATAAAAGTTTTGTCATCCCGTAGGGTGACTCCGGTTCTGCAACAGGCGTATCTTCTTTTACCGGCATTTCTGCGACATTGCCATATACACTGCAGGAAGAAGAAAAAACAAAATTCCGGATCCCGAATTCCTCAGAAATGCGCAGGATATTAATAGTTGAATTAAGATTATTATCGAAATAGATGAGCGGCTTCTGCACCGATTCGTTTACCGATTTAAATGCGGCGAAATGAATGATCCCGCTAATATCCGGATGATTGCTCATGATATTACGCAATTTCGGAAGGTCGCGGAGATCGACACGATAATTAATGAAATCTTTCCCTGTTATGGATTTAATTCTGTCGGGAATAAATTGTTTTGACCGGGACATATTATCGATCGATATCACTTCATATCCCTGCTCCAGCAAGTGGATCGAAGTATGCGAACCGATATATCCGCATCCGCCGGTGATCAATATTTTTTTAGGGGGTGGAATGGTGAATTGTGAATGGTGAATAGTGAATGGTGAATGCCTGCCCGAACACGTAGTGGGCGGGGTGAATGCCTGCCCGAACACG
>CAYTFT010000523.1:0-1501 GCA_964437155.1 uncultured Chitinophagales bacterium
CCCGGGTCCTCCGCCGGTCATAACTGTTAAACCCAATGCACTCACTTTCCGGCCAAGTTCCATCGCCATTTTATAAAATGAATGTTCTTCTCCGAATCGCGCAGACCCGAAAACGGTAATGCAGGGACCAACAAAATGCAATGCCCTGAAACCTTTAATGAATTCTGCGAGAACAGAAAAGGTAAAACCTAACTCTGCAATGCGTGAATGCGGGCCTTCTAAATATTTTCCTTCCTTCGGTTCGAGTTTGATATTCCATTCAATTTCCTCAGCCATATATTTGATTTAACAGGATTCAAATGTAGAACATTTCAATTGCATGCGCTTGCAGGTAATTCCCATGGCACAGTTTTAGGATAAGAGGTAAAAAGCTACATTATGAAAAGGATCGTTTTATTACTGTTCGTTCTTTCTGCATATAAAATGTATGCACAGAACTTTGAATTGGGTGTGAAGGGCGGAGTAAATTATGCGCAATCGGTAATTCTGCAAGTCGTGAGTACGAACGGCATAAATGTGAATGAAGTACAAAATGAAAAGGGGATGGGACTGGTATTCGGAGGATTTGCAAGGGCTTCATTCGGTAAGATCATTTTCCAGCCTGAAATATTGTTTTCTGAGGATCAGCAATTGGTAACACTCGCAGATGCAGATGTGCAGAATATGGATCTGGGTGATTTTCTTACATTGAATGTGGACAAGATGGATATTCCATTAATAATAGGATACAGAGCATTTAACACCATACGATTAATGGGAGGTCCGGTTTTCAGTCATGTGCAGGTAGATGCAAATGATCCTTTATTTCAATTCGATAATCTCACCATGGGCTATCAGGCCGGAATCGGATTCGATATCGGAAAAATTTCTGCTGACGCGCGTTATGAAGGCAATCTCAGCAAATTTAAAGATCAGTTCGACACAGAAAATGGCGCAATAGAAGTGGATTCAAGAAAAAGCCTGTTTCAATTTACACTGGGATATAGTTTGTTTGGTAAATAATGTGCACATCTCTGCTGATACATTAATATAATAAACTGTTGAATAACCAAAATCAGTGAATTTCAATTCACCGCTTCCTGTGGTTTCTTCAGCTTCCATCTGCGATGCGACCAGAGATAAGGGGCGGGATATTTCAGGATATCCTGTTCCAGTTCATGCATGAACATTTCAGTGAGTTTTTTGGGAGGCAGCGCATTGGGATCCTCGGTGAGCAGCCTGAATTCAATTTCATATTTTCCGCGTTCCACCGGATTAATCGTTGAATAAAAGACGGTGTAATTATACATCCGTGCAATTTTTTCCATACCGGTAACAACGGCGGTATCCTGATTGAGAAATTTCACCCAATGGTGATCTTTCGGATTTGGCGACTGGTCGGCGATCAATACAAGCAGGGTCTGTTCGCCTGAACGTTCGGCAAGATGCTTCAGCAGTTGTCGCTTGGGTATGAGAACAATTTTCAGTCGTGTGCGTGATCGTACGGCAAGCCTGTTAAAAT
>CAYTFT010000524.1:0-1501 GCA_964437155.1 uncultured Chitinophagales bacterium
GTGGCGAGTGTTTTACCGAATTTTTTTAACTGCATTCCTACGTACTTCTCGAGCGATATCACTTCTCTGGCATAAAACGTATTCCCGGTCAATTGAATAATTGCATCCGCGAATTGATTTGTTTCAGCAACCAGATCATTTTGATCCTCACCTTTTGCTGTAAGTCTTAATTTAACAATACCGGGAGACGGTAAATAGGCTAGTGAAATATGCGGAGGCAATTTTGATTCCACCTGTTCGATTGTTTGCGCAAGTAAACTTTCACTCATGCCGCTGGTCATGATATGCAGATTGTGAATGACTGGTAATGATCCGGATGCTTTTATTTTCGGAATAATTATGTCCGTCATCATGCCTTGCATTTCAAACGGCACACCGGGCATGCTGATAATTGTACTGCCATCTCTGCTGAACCACATACCCTGAGCGGTTCCCAGCGCATTTGGGATGAGTGTGCAGTTATGCGGATACAATGCCTGATCGCGGTTGTTCTCTGTGAATGCTATGTTCCGTTTTTCGAATGCAGCTTTTAATCGCTGATAAATATCTTCGTGAAAAATTAATTCACTTCCGAAAAAAGAACATAATGTTTTTTTCGTGATGTCGTCTTTCGTTGGTCCAAGTCCACCTGTTATAAAAATATAATTTATTTTGCCTGTATATTTTTCCAGTGTTTGCAGAATATGTTCTTTGTTATCAGAAACAGATATTACTTCATAAATATGTATGCCGAGTGGCTGAATGGCAGATGCGATCCATCCGGCATTTGTATTTATGGTTGTTCCGTTCAGTATTTCATCTCCTATCGAAATAATCACAGCCTGCATAGTGGAATTTTGTGCAAAATTAATATCCACGCATCGCGTGTGGTAATGCTAATATTTTATAATTTGGCAACAAAATAAATTATATGCTCAGAAATTTACTTATCGGAATTATTGCCATCGGTATACTCACAAGTTCAACATGTGACCCGCATGTAATGGAAGATGTACTGAATACGGTCACCGGTTCCACCATCACCGAACAGGAAGCGGCAAATGGATTAATAGAAGCACTTGTACAGGGCGCTACCAACGGGTCGGATGTGCTTTCGAAAGTTAACGGATACCTTGGCAATCCGCAGGTAAAGATCCCGTTTCCTCCGGAGGCAAAAAAGATCGAATCAACCCTCCGCGACCTCGGCATGAATAAAATGTGTGATGATGTGATCAACTCGGTGAATCATGCGGCAGAGGATGCTGCGAAGGAAGCAAAACCCATTCTCATAAATGCTATCCGCCAGATGACGGTAAAGGATGCTATGGATATTCTATTCGGCGCAGATAATGCCGCAACCGAGTATCTTAAAAAGACTACCACTGCACAGCTCACCACTAAATTCAAGCCTGTGGTTGACAATTCCCTCAGCAAAGTGGGCGCTACAAAATACTGGAGTGATGCGGTGAATTATTACAATAAAATACCGCTGGTAGACGACCTGAATCCGGATCTTTCCGGC